>NZ_WWSL01000002.1:0-144806 GCF_009875845.1 Collinsella sp. BIOML-A6 | reverse complement strand
GCCTCTCGGCGGCCTTGCGAAAAACAAATCCAAGTTAGACCATTTCAAATGGTTCGATGTCTGCCCGGATGCGACACTCGTAAGTGTCCATCCTCGCAGTATCCGGTTCTCAAGGTGCACGCTCTGCGGCCGATCCGGTCCGACCGGGCCGCGCGGCAAGGAGATATATTGCCAGACCGCGAAGCCCTGTGGGTCGTCAATTCCACTCTTCACAAGTCCTACACAACATATCGCTTTCTATAGCTAATAGAAAGACTGATGCGGATCTTCCGCACGTATCAGATGATGACCCTTTGGTTTAGGAATATATAGAGATCGGTCACCTGTAAGTGTCTATCTACCCGCGCTTTTAGCAATGTAAACCGCGCTTCAGATAAAAAGAGGGAGCGCCGCGCACAACGCGACACTCCCCTAGCGATTCAAGAGAATCTATTAGGCCTCGAGAGCCTTCTTGGCGATGGTAGCCAGCTCGTTGAAGGACTCGATGTCCTCGTAAGCCATCTGAGCCAGGACCTTGCGGTCGAGCTCGATGCCGGCAACCTTCAGGCCATGCATGAACTGAGAGTAAGAGATGTCGTTCAGGCGAGCAGCAGCGTTGATACGGGTAATCCAGAGAGAACGGATCTCGCGCTTCTTGTTGCGGCGATCACGATACTGATACTGCAGGGAGTGCTGGACCTGCTCTTTAGCATGCTTGTAAGTACGCGAAGCGGCACCGTAGTAACCCTTCGCACGGTGCATAACGGTACGGCGCTTCTTCTTGGCGGCAACAGCGCGCTTAATACGTGCCATGTTCTATCAACTCCTAGACGGTAAAACGAAAAACGGGAACGCGAACTTAGGCGAGACGCGACTTGATGACCTTGCGGTCGGCAGCGGCGATCTCGGTCTCCTGACGGAAGCCACGCTTACGCTTGGTGGACTTCTTGCTCAGGATGTGGCTCTTGAAAGCCTTGGCGCGCATAAGCTTGCCGGTACCAGTCTTGCGGAAACGCTTCTTGGTGCCGCTGTGGGACTTCATCTTAGGCATGAAATACTCCTTAATCGGTTACAGAACACTAGTTACTTGCTATCGCTTGCCGCTTTATCCTCATCGAAGGCGCCCTTAATCGGGGCGAGCAGCATAAGCATGTTACGGCCTTCCATCTTAGGCTTGGACTCGACCGTAGCGTAAGGCTTGAGATCCTCGGCGAGACGCTCGAGAACGTTAAGGCCCTGCTCCGGGTGAGCCATCTCACGGCCGCGGAACATGATGGTGATCTTAACGCGTGCGCCCTTCTTGAGGAAACGCAGAACGTGGCCCTTCTTGGTCTCGTAGTCGCCAACGTCGATCTTGGGTCGGAACTTCATTTCCTTGACCTCGACCTTGGACTGGTTCTTACGAGCAGCCTTGGCCTTCATGGCCTGCTGGTACTTGAACTTACCGTAGTCCATGACCTTGCAGACCGGCGGCTCCGCGTTGGGAGCGATCTCGACCAGGTCGAGACCCTGATCGTCGGCGACGCGCTGGGCATCGCGGATGGCGAACAGGCCGAGCTGAGAGCCATCGACGCCAATCAAACGACACGAAGATGCAGTGATCTCGTCGTTGATGCGGGTGTCATCAGACTTAGCTATTTTCCCTACCTCCATTCATAAAAAATAACCCGGCGCTTCTCAGCAACCAGGTCGTACACATAGACTTCCTCGATTTGAGGAAGGGAATCTAAGTTGTATGACCAGTCAGCTGCTCATTGGCGCCAAAAGGTGGGAACCCTCAGGTTCCTCTTTAGGGCATTGCGGGAACAACGCCTTGCGAATAATAACACGTACAGCGCGTTATCACATTACGTACACGAAAAAGGGACCTTGACCCCCTTGAACACTCGCTTGCATGTATGGTGCTCGAGACGAGACTCGAAGGGCCTTCGTTTCGCGAAGCCCCGGGCTTCGGGCGCGTGGCGCCCTCGCCACGCTCCGCTACAAACAGGCCACAGGCCTGTTTGCTTAACGCTTCGCGCGCTCACGCGAGTTCGGCACGAAAAAGGGGGCCGCAACCCCCTTGAACGCTCACTTGCATGTATGGTGCCCGAGGCGAGACTCGAACTCGCACGTTGTTGCCAACGGTGGATTTTGAGTCCACTGCGTCTGCCAATTCCGCCACTCGGGCACGCAATGCGTGAGTTAGTTTATCACAGCTTTCTACCGATTAGTCCGAAAATGGAACTTCGAGCATTTCGATGAGTTCGACCGTGCGGAGCATCTCGCGCCGACGGCATCCGCGACCGTCGACCGAAGCCTCACCCATCTGGTTATCGTAAGGGTCCTCGCGCATGCCGTCGAAAGAGGGCTCAAACTCTGCCTGGAATCGATTGTTGGCCACCATACGCCACGGGTCGAGATTGCCAAAGTAGTGACGGCGGCGCCACTCCTCCCCCATCCTGCGAGCAGAAGATCCAAATGACACGTCGGCGTTGAGCCAACCGGTCTGCGGCGTATAGAACTCTGCCCAGTCGTGCGACCCCACCGAATCGGGCGCAACATACAGGCCGCTCTGCCAACGGGCAGGCACGCCCGCGATACGGCACATGGTGATAAACGTGAGCGCCATAACGCCGCAATCGCCGCGGAGCGAATGCGCGCAGTCATCGGCAATAGACCCCAAAAGCAAGTACGGCGGCTGATAGCGATAGTCGATGTACTGCGTCAGGTAATCATAGATAGCACGGGCGCGATCGAGCGGATCCTCGAGCCCGTCAATGACACGGGCTGTCAGCTGCTGTAGATACGGCGTGAATGCAATGTGCGGACGGTCCTCGGAGGTGTCCACGGGCAGCGGCGCGTCCATGCAAGGATGCACCGGAAGCGCACCCCCATAGACATCACGATAAGCGGCATCAATTTGATAGCGATAGGTCACCGAGAATGAGCGCTCACTCGAAGAAGACCACGAGGCGGTACGCGCCGAAGCATTCGCGGGGGCAACAGCACCCTCCGGCGTCATATCGAGAACCTCGATATGAGACTGTTGACGACAGGCGGCGGCAACGGGTAGCCACGCGCGAACAGTCTCTCCATCTAGAGCACCGGGGACAGACACGGACGCTTTAAGCGTAATGACGCGAGCCAATCCGTTTTGTGACTCCATCTCCTTGAGCATCTCGTTGCGCAGTGCTATTCCGTCCGTAGAATCGGGCCGCATGCCGGGAACCTCTTTAGGATATACGCGAAGCGAATCGAGGAAGTTGTCGAGAACGAACAGTTCGCCATCGATAAAGCGCCAGTCAATACGCTTACGATTAATCAGGTCATCAAACTGCTCTTCGGTAAACTCTGGCCACTCCTCGCGAATCATCGCAATAGCCTGATCGCGCGACACCGAAAAATGAAGCGGCGTCTCGAGCATGCGATACCGCTCGGCACGAACACAAGCAGCCAGCGAAGGCTCAGGGTTCTGCTCCAAAAGGCGATCGCAGGCAGCAACAGCCTGCATCAAATACCCGGCATCCTTAAGACGAAGAATCTCAGGCGGTAGCCCAATATCGAGATGGCGAAAATCATCACGGCAAACATCAACAGAGCAACCAACAGGACCCTCGTCAATAACCTTCCCATCCGAAGGCAGTACATTAATAACAGCCATACCAAAACTCCAAGTCACTAGAACGCTTGAAGCCCATTGTAGCGAGATAAAAAGAAAGCCCCAACAAGGGAGCCATCAACACCGCTGAACGGTAGTCAAATAAATAATTCAGCCTCGTAACCCTGCGGCGTTAAACGAAGGAAGCCCCGTCCCCCGGAGCTGTTTTCTTGGCGCGACTTCTGGCAAAGCCAGGTGAGCGCAAAGAAAACAGTGTAGGGGGACGGGGCTTCCGGCGGGAAGTTTAGCGACGCTTACGCCTTGTTGACGGAGCCAAACTCCTCCATGAGCTCCTTGGTGCGGGCAACGATGTTGTCGCGACCAGGCTTGAGGAGCTTGCGGGGGTCAAAGCCCTTGCCCTGCTGATCCTTGCCAGCCTCGATGTACTCGCGGACGCCCTTGGCGAAGACGAGCTGCAGGTCGGTGTTGACGTTGATCTTGGAGATGCCCAGGGAGATGGCCTTCTTGATCTGATCCTCGGGGATGCCGGTGCCACCGTGCAGGACGAGGGGCAGGTCGCCGGTCTGGGCCTTGATCTCGCCCAGGCGCTCGAAGGAAAGGCCAGCCCAGTCGGCGGGGTACACGCCGTGGATGTTGCCGATGCCGCAGGCGAGGAAGTCGACGCCCAGGTCAGCGATCTGCTTGCACTCAGCAGGATCAGCGAGCTCGCCGCTGGAGGTCACGCCGTCCTCGGTGCCGCCGATGCCGCCGACCTCGGCCTCGATGGACATGCCCTTGGAGTGGGCAAGCTCAACGAGCTCCTTGGTGCGGTCGAGGTTAAGCTGGAAGGTCTCCTCGTGAGAGCCGTCATACATGATGGACGTGAAGCCGGCCTCGATGCACTTAAAGCAGTCCTCGTAAGAACCGTGATCGAGGTGAAGGGCGACGGGAACGGTAACGCCCGTGGCCTCGACGGCAGCCTTGACCATGTCGGCGCAGACCTTGAAACCGCCCATCCACTTAGCGGCACCAGCGGTGCACTGAAGGATCAGCGGAGACTTGGCCTCCTCGGCGGCCTGGAGAATAGCCAGGGTCCACTCGAGGTTGTTGGTGTTGAAGGCACCAAGACCATACTTGCCGGCCTCGGCCTTCTTGAGCATGTCTGCTGCGTTGACGAGCATAAAAGAAACCTCCTGTAAGGTTGCTCCGATAACGCCTGAGATTTTACCACGGCGCACCCGAGCATAAACGTTCGTTTGTTCACGAATATCGTCCAAACAGACTTTTTTGACCGTTTGCCCTACGGAATCGACCCGTTGGGGAAAAATAGCTTGACGTTTGGACGCTTCTCGTGCTTCAAAAGCCGACTATTAAGCTACATCCGCATGAAAGGGTTCTGCATGAGCTCGCGTGCCATGGTGGTCGAATCGCCATGGCCGGTTAGGCAAACGGTATCGGGCGGGAGAAGCCGGGCGAGCTTGGAGAGCGAGCGCAGAATCGCCGCCTCGTCTCCTCCAGAAAGATCGGTGCGGCCGTGCCCACCCGGAAACAGGGTGTCGCCCACAAAGGCAATGTTCCCCTGCTCGGTGGCAGCAAACAAGACGATCCCGCCCGGCGTATGCCCTGGCGTCTCGATCACCTGCAGGTAGATATCGCCCACCTCGATAGCATCGCCCTCGGCGAGCAGGCGTGTCGGCTCCCCGGGGTCAGGCGTCTCAATGCCCCACATAGCTCGCTGTTCCTCGATGTTCGCATGCGGCACCGCCACATCCTTAGCGCACAGCTCATACCGGCAGCCCTCGCCAACGGTGGTTCGCACGCCGGCAACACCACCAACATGATCGGCATGGCCATGAGTGCATACGGCGCCAAACACGCGTACGCCGGGATGCTCGGCTCGAATATGCTCCACCAGGCGTTCGCCTTCCCATGCGGGGTCGATAATCACGCACTCATTGTCCGAAATAACAGCATAGCTATTGGTCTGAATGGGACCGTTTACGAGCGTCTCGATCTCGACCGATCCCTTGGGAGTTAAATCCAAGGACACAGCACTCATACCCCTCTCCTCTCTATAGAACTCGAGGCATCAAACGATGCCTCGAGTGTAGCGAATATCGATAATGTGGCACGTTCGTCGCGACTAAACGCGGCGCTTAAGCTGGGCTCCACCCTCGCCGGGCATCAAACGGCGTGCGTCATAGACCGAGTCGACGCCGCTGATGGATGCCAGCAGCGGATCCAGGCCGCTCGCGTCCGAGATCTCGACCATGAAGCGCAGGGTTGCAATACCCTCGCGGTTGGTCGATGTGGCGGCAGAAAGGATATTGCCGCCCGCATCGCCAATGGCAATGGTGACATCCTTGAGCAGGCCCATGCGGTCCAGGCACTCGACCACGATCTCGACCTGGAAGAGGGTGTCGGCAGCGCCGTCCCACTCCACATCGATCATGCGCTCGGGATGTTCCATAAGACCCTTGACGTTGGGGCAGTTGGCGCGATGCACCGAAACGCCACGACCGCGCGTGATGAAGCCGACGATGTCGTCACCCGTCACAGGGTTGCAGCAATGAGCCAGACGGACCAGCAGGCCGCTGTTGCTCTCGCCCTTGACGATAATGCCGTTACTGGCGCTCTTGCCGCGCTTTTGCGGCTTGCGGTTGGAGCCGCGAGCGGGCTGCTTCACGACCTCGGCGATAGCCTCGGCCTTGGTGAGCTGTTCCTCGGGCTTGGGGTCCAAGATTTGCTCGACCTTATTGCCCACAGCGCGCGGGGCAACCTTGCCGGCGCCGACGGCGGCAAACAGGTCCTCGAGCTGCTTGAAGTTAAACTGCTCCGCCACGGCGTTGAGTGCACGCGTCGAACGCGGCGTAGAAATGCCATAGCCACGCTTACGCAGGTCCTTGGCCAGCATATCGCGACCGGCGGCAGCGTCGTCGTCCTTGGTCGCAGCGGCAAAATAGCGGCGGATCTTTGACTTGGCGGAAGGTGTCTTAACGATCTTGAGCCAATCGCGCGACGGCTTGGAACTCTTGTTAGTCAGGATTTCAACGCGGTCGCCCGTCTTGATCTCGTGCGTGAGCGGAGCCACCGCACCGTTGATTTTGGCGCCGACGCAATGGTTTCCCACCTCGGTATGAACGGCATAGGCAAAGTCGAGCGGCGTGGAGCCAGCACGAAGCGCCATGACCTCGCCTTTGGGCGTGAAGACAAAGATCTCCTGATCGAACAGATCGACCTTCAGCGAGTGCAGGTATTCCTTGGCATCGGTAATCTCGTCGGAAGCCGCCCAATCGAGCGAATGCTTGAGCCAGTTGATCTGGTCGTCCAAACGTTGAGCGTCATTGGTCTTGGAAGCAGACGATCCGCCCGACTTCTTATATAGCCAGTGGGCGGCAATGCCGTACTCGGCCTGCTCATGCATCTCGTAGGTTCGAATCTGAATCTCGAGCGGACGAGCCGTAGGGCCGATGACCGTCGTGTGGAGCGACTGGTAGTTATTGACCTTGGGCATGGCGATATAGTCTTTAAAGCGACCAGGCATGGGGTGCCACAGCGTATGCACCGCACCGAGCGTGGAGTAGCAATCGCGCACCGAATGGGTAATTACGCGCAGCGCCACCAGGTCGTAGATCTCGGAGAACTCCTTGCCCTTGCGCTTCATCTTTTGGTAGATGGACCAATAGTGCTTGGAACGGCCGTTGATCTGGAAGTCCTCCAGACCAATGCGGTTGAGCTCATCGGTAAGCGTCTTGATGGTCTCGGCAAGGTAGCGCTCGCGGACCTCGCGCGACTCAGCCACCATGCGCGCGATGCGCTGGTAGGCATCGGGCTCCAGGTAGAAGAAGGACAGGTCCTCGAGCTCCCACTTAATAGAGCTCATGCCCAGGCGGTCGGCCAAGGGCGCGTACACGTCCATGGTCTCGCGAGCCTTAAACAGGCGACGATCCTCGCGCAGGGCTGCCAGCGTTCGCATGTTGTGCAGACGGTCGGCAAGTTTAACGATGATGACGCGAATGTCCTTGGACATGGCGAGGAACATCTTGCGCAGCGTGAGCGCCTGCTTCTCGTCCATGCTGTCGACTTCGATGTTGGTGAGCTTGGTCACGCCATCGACGAGCTCGGCCACCGTATCGCCAAACAGGCCGGAAACATCGGCAAGAGAAGTCTCGGTATCCTCGACGGTATCGTGCAGCAGCGCGGCGCACACCACATCGCAGTCCATCTTGAGATCGGCCAAAATGATGGCAACCTCGACGGGATGGTTAATGTACATCTCGCCCGAGCGGCGCTTTTGGTTGCAGTGCTTCTCGGCGGCAAAGCAGTAGGCCTGCTCAACCTTAGAAAAGTCGTCCTCATTCATATATTTGAGGCACAGGCGCTCCAGCTTGTCGTAGCTGTCCGCCATAATCTCGGGCGGCAGCTCATCGGCATGCTTATAGTGCTCCATCTCCGAAAACGGCTGGAGGGTGGAATCATGGGCGGTACGGGCTGCGGCATCCATAGAGGTCCCTTTCCCCTAGGCCCGTGGTACGATCGGGCGGTTAACTTTGGCTAGCATATCAGAAGCGCACGAATCGAGCGCCCAGCTCCGGAAAGCCGAGAACTCCATGCGCGAGCGCAGACCCTCCAAATAGCGGATTGACCTGCTCAATTGCACGCGGCCGGGGTTTTCGGCCATCGCGATGCGACGGGTGTCGTCAAACCCCGAAACGCGACAGAAACCAAGCTCTTCGAAGATGCCCAGGCCGCTTTCCACCGAGCGTTCGTCGACCGGCGTGCGGGCATCGATGGCAAGGCACATCTGCGCGATGTCGATATCGCTCGCGCTAAAGGAATCGTCCCCGGTCTTGCCGCGGTTGGAGCGCCACATAGTCTGCAGCGCGCGATAGAGCGTGACGAGCTCGTCGCGCTCGGGCGCGTAGCAGTCGAGCAGGCGCTCGTTAATGCGAGCGTCACGCGACGAATAGAGCAGGTGAATCACGGCAGGTTGGCCGTCGCGACCGGCGCGTCCGCTCATCTGGTTGAACTCGATGGCGCCAAACGGCATGTGGTAGAGCACGACATGGCGGATATCGGGCAGGTTCACGCCCTCACCAAAGGCAGAGGTCGAAACGATGCAACTGAGGCTTCCGTCACGAAACGCTTCCTCGACACGGCGACGATCGGAGCGTGCAAGCCCCGCGTTATAGAACGCGATGCGGGCCGCGCAATCGGGTACCCGCTTGCGCAGCGTCTTGGCAAGCGCTACGGACTGATCACACGAGTTGACGTAAATGACGGTCTTCTCCCCCGTCGCGACGATGGACACCAGGCGGTTCTCGCGGCTCGCAAGGTCTCGGTCGTCCTCGAGCTGCAAGTTCTCGCGCACCGTCTCGTCGACCACCGTGCGGATAATCGGCAGCACGCGGGCGAGTTCGGCCACAACCGGAGCCGTCGCGGTGGCCGTCGCCGCCAGAACGACCGGATCGCCCAGGGCCTTGAGGATATCGGGCATGTCGAGATAGGCGCTGCGGTCGCCGCCCTTGGCAAGACCGGCATGATGCGCCTCATCGATAACGACAAAACCGATGCGCCCCGAACGCGCAAAGCGGTCGCGGTGAATGGACAGAAACTCGGGCGTCGTGAGGACGATGCCGGTGCGGCCCGAAGCCAAGCCGGCAAACACGTCATCGCGCGCCGCCTCCACGGTCTCGCCGGTCAGCACGCCTACGCCAATGCCGAGCGCGGCCATCGTCGACGAGAGGTGATAGGCCTGGTCGGCAACGAGCGCGCGCAGCGGATAGACAAAGATGCTCGCACGCCCGCGAAGGACTGCCTCGCGCGCGGCATGCACATGGAAGATAAGAGACTTGCCGCGCCCCGTTCCCATAACGGCCAGAACGCTTTGGTGATCGGCCAGGGCGTCGAGTGCCTCGACCTGCGCGCGGTGCGGCTGATTCGATCCGATAAAGCTGTGTATGAGCGAGCGTGTGAGCTCGGTATAGGAAAGCTGGGCGAGCGTTTGGCGCTTGCGGGACTCCAGACGAAGACCGGCGTCCGCAGGCTCCACGCCGCGGCGAAGCTCACATGCCGGGTCGTCAACGCTGGGCGCCGTGGTATCGCGGACCAAGACGTCCTTGATCATGAGCTTTGGCTTTACGCGACCTTGCCAATGCTCGGCCACGGCCTCGAACACCAAATCGACGGCGCTATCGCAATTGATAAGCTTATCGATCTGCGGTACACGAAACACAATGGCCGGCACACTCGCGGCGCCGTCGGTTGCCACGAAGCGCATGTGCTCGCCGGTTTTGCCCACCACGGCGCGATCGCACATTGTCACGCCCTCGGCCGCCAACAGCGGCACCTTGTTGCCCTGGCCAAACGGCTCAAGACGGGAGATCTGCTCGATGGTCTCAATATTCAGCTCGGAGAGGTCGACGGTGGCAGCAACCTCGTCGGTATCCTCAAAGTCCTCGGCGGAAAGCTCGGACAGCACGGCGGAAAGGCGACGACGGAACTCGTCGAGCTTAGACGCCTCGATGGTCACGCCCACCGCACCCGCATGCCCGCCGCGACGAATCAGCAGATCGGAGCAGCGTTCTACGGCGTCGAACAGGTTGACTTTGCCCACCGAGCGACCCGAACCGCGAGCGATACCGCCCTCGATCGAGAACAGCAGCGCCGGCACGTGATAGCGGTTGGTCAGGCGGCTCGCCACGATACCCTTGACGCCCTCGTGCCAGCCCTCGCCGCCCACGACGATCGCGCGTCCACCATCATAGGTCTCCTCGACCTTTGCCATGGCATCGCGCGTGAGTTCCGCCTCGATCTCGCGGCGCTGGCGGTTGATTTCCTCGAGCTCAGCCGCCAGCGCGCTTGCCTCGATAGGATCGCGGGCAAGCAGCAGGTCAAGTGCCAATTTTGGATCGGCCATGCGGCCGGCGGCGTTCAAACGGGGAATGAGCGAAAACGACAGGCCATCGGCCGTAATGCTAGAGAGGTCGGCCTTGGCGAGCGCGGCCAGCGCGATATAGCCGGAACGGGCCGTCACGCGCATCTGCTGGATGCCCTCGGCAACCAGCGCGCGGTTCTCGGGCGTGAGCGGCATCATGTCGGACACGGTGCCCAGCGCCGCGACCTCGATTAGCGAACGCCAATACGACGGCTTGCCCAGACGCTCGCCCAAAACCTGCACCAGCTTGAGTGCCACACCGGCACCGGCAAGTTCACGCGAGGGACCCTCGTCCTCGAGCTTTGGGTCGGTCAGAGGCACGCCCTGCGGCACCTGATCGGAGGGCTCGTGATGGTCCGTGACCACCAAATCGATCCCCAGGCTCTCCAGATAGGAGACCTCTTCCTTGGCGGCAATACCGTTATCGACGGTCACGATCAGGTTAGGTTGGGCGAGCTCGTTAACGCGGTCGAGCGCCGCACGCGACAGGCCGTAGCCCTCGTCAAAGCGATGAGGAATAAACGGTGTGACATCGGCGCCAAACGTGCGCAGCGCCTCGGTCAACAGGCAGGTCGACGTAATACCGTCAACGTCAAAATCGCCAAAGACGGCGATGCGCTCATGGCTGCGAATAGCGCGCTCAACGCGGTCGGCAACGACCGCCATGCCCGGAATAACGAGCGGGTCGGCCCAGTCGCGATCGAGTGAAGGCGTCAAAAACAGCTGGCCTTCCTCGATGGATGTAATGTCGTGCGCAACCATAATGCGCGCCACCAGCCCGGGTATGCCCAGGCCAGCCGAAAGCTCCTTTTCGAGCTCGGGGTTTTGCTGAGCAACCGCCCAGCGATGCGTCGTCTTAAGCGATGACATAGGCGCCCACCCCCGATAGGGGCAGGTCGCCGCGATACCTCTCACGGTTCATAGCGATGAGTCCTCTGTGTATGCCCGCTTCGGCAGGCAGATCTGTTGAACGATTTTATTATACCGTGCAGCGCGGACACAAATCGCCTCGGCACGCCGCGGTTTCGGTAAACGATGCCGGTAATAGCCTCGAAATATTCGAGCGTTTCTGACGCGCGGACGCATGCGAGCGTCTAGCATATCCATTCAAAACGGATTCACGAGCAAAGGGAGTCACAAGCGCATATGAAGCAATGGATTGGACTGGGCAAATTTCTCGCGGGGCACATGCAGATCATCGTTCCGATTTGCGTGGCGCTCGGCGTGCTCTTTCCCCAGCAGATCGGCGTTCTCAAGCCCATCGTTCCCGCCTTGTTTGCCTTTATGACGTTTCAGGGCGCGCTGAGCAACACCTTTCACCAGGTGGCTGAGGTGTTCCATCGTCCGCTGCACCTGGTCTTGGCGTTGCTCGTCTCGGCGGTGCTTATCCCTATCGCAGCCTATGCCATGGGGTCGTTATTCTTTGGCTCCAATCCCAACCTTGTCTGCGGCATCGTGCTCGAGTACAGCGTACCCGTGGCAGTCACTGCCTTTATGTGGATCAGCATGTTCGGCGGCAACGGCCCGCTCGCGCTCACCATCATTCTGACGTCCTCGGTCATCTCACCTGTGACGATTCCTCTTACGCTCAAGCTCCTGCTGGGCGCCACCGTCTCGATCGACATGCCGAGCATGATGCAGAATATGGCCTTTATGATCGCCATCCCCGCCGTGCTCGGTATCGTCATGAACGAACTCACGCACGGCTGGGGCCACGAGAAACTTTCCCCCGCGCTCTCGCCCGCCTGCAAGTTCATGATGATGAGTGTCATCGCGTCCAACTCCACCGCCATGAGCGAGTACGTGCTGCACATGAATGTTGAGCGCTTGGAAGTCGCCCTCTTTATCCTGGTGTTCGCCATCAGCGGCTTTATCATCGGCGTCCTGATCGCCCGGGCCCTGCACCTGCCGTATAGCGAGACGACCACCATGTGCTTTACCTGCGGTATGCGCAATATCTCTTCGGGCGCCGTCATCGCCACACAGTATTTTCCCGGCGAGGTCGTGTTCCCCGTCATGTGCGGAACGCTGTTTCAGCAAGTGCTGGCCTCGATTATCGGGCATCTCTTTGAGCGCCTAACCGGTGAGGAGCGCGCCAAACAGCGCAAGCGGGTCAAGGCCGGCCGCGACACGATGGCACGCTAGACCGTCCGCATGACGCGGGTATTAGTCTTGCTATAAGAGCGTTTCCAGACGCGCGCGTAGGCGCTCAGCATCGATATCGAGCGTGGTCTCGGCATTGACCTGGGCCAGACGATAGCCCACAAAGTAGGGCGATACCACCCAACGTGGCAGCGCCTTGGCAATGGTCCGGCCGTCCAGGTGGTAGAAGAACAAGTTGTACGACTCCGCGCGACCGCCGTGGTGCTCGTGCAGGATGTAGCGCAGGGCCACCTGAATCGCATCGGCAAACAGGTCCGCTTCGGCTTGGTCGCGGGCGTCGTCGCTGGCGGCGATTCCCTGTGGAGCCGAGACGTTGACCTCAAAGAATCCCATGATCGGCTCGGTTGAGATGTTGACCGAGATTCTCCCCTGATGCCAGACATCGATGCCTTCAAAGTTGGCTGAGGTCAGCGCCGCATAGCCGTCCTCCTGTTCCAAGCCCACAATCTGCATGTGTGGATGGACGAGGCTGCCGCCCGAAAGCGGGCCTTTATTCTTGTACATGAGCACACTGCGGTACTGTTGGGAATCGATCATCCGCTGCCAACAGCCCAGGGCAAACCGCATCACATGATGCAGCTCATCCGGTTCATAGGTCACCAGGTCGGCGTCGTGATTGGCCGACTCGATCAACACGGTCTGGCGGGTGGCCCGCAAGGTCTTGAACTTATTCTCGAGCCAGATGCAGTCACCGTCGCGCAGGATGATGTTGGCGAGCCCCTCCGTGTCGCAAAAGGGGCACGCGATGCCGGGACGACGGTTGTCGTCGGGCTTACCGTTCGCCTGCTGGACGTCAAATACGAGCGCCACGGACTACACCCCCAGCGGCACGATCTTGGTGCCATGGAGCTCGGAGACGCCGAGCGCTGCCGCGACCGCGTCGCGATTTGCCGTAGTGATGCCGCCGCCGGGAAGGATGGTCAAACGGTCGCCCGCGTACTCGATTAAACGAGCCAGGTGATCGAAATTATCCTCGATCGACGTACCGGCCGCGCCGCCATGCGTGAGGATGCGCGTAACGCCGCAGTCGGCAAGTGTATCAATCGCATCGAGCTGAGCCTCAGGCGAGAGCTGATCAAATGCCATGTGGAAGGTGATGTCAAGGGACTCGCGCTTGCACTCCTCGGTCGCACAGCCCGTAGCCATAACGAGGGCGCCGAGGGTGAGTTCGTCGAGCGCCCAGCCGCCGGCACAGGGCTTGCAGCAGCCAAAGACCAGGCCGTCAACGCCGGCGCTCACAGCAAGGCCCAGGTCCATCTCCATCATGCGCAGCTCGTCTTGGTTGTAGCAAAAGTCGCCGCCGCGCGGACGAATCATGCACATCACGCGCGCATCGCGCTCGTGAGCGTAGCTGACTGTAGCGCTGATAACGCCGGCGGAAGGCGTGGTGCCACCGACGGCGAGGTTGTCACACAACTCAATGCGCCCCGCACCGGCCTCGATGGCCGCCGGCACCCGTTCAAAGTTCTCGGCACAAAACTCGTACAGCATAGATAGACCCCCAAAGACAGCAGATGTTTTCCGACGGGCATTGTCACACATCCCCATGAAGTTGCGGTGGAATAGAGACTGGTTTTGCCCCTGATGCCCTCTTTCAGTCTCTATTTCACCGCAACTGAAAAGGAATAGTCGTTGGGGACGTTCTTAAACGACTAGTCATTCAAGAACGTCCCCAACGACTACCCCAAGTGCCAGAACCAATGTAACGCCGCAGGCAGAGGACGGACAGCGAGCGGGCACCAGAGCGAACAAATTGGCATGAAAAGAGGGCGGCATTGACCTTCTGGTCATGCCGCCGAAGTTGAAAGGCAGATTGCCGCCCTGGCGGGCTTGCAGCGTCGGCCGGTCCGCCGTTCGGTAGAACGGCGGAACCTCCTAGCCGCCCAGATAGGCTTTGCGGACGTTATCGTCGTGCAGGAGCTCCTGTCCGGTACCGGTCATGGTGATCTTGCCGGTCTCGAGCACGTAGCCGCGCGTGGCGATCGAGAGCGCCATCTGCGCGTTCTGCTCGACCAGAAGCACCGTGGTGCCGGCCTTGTGCAGGTCCTCGACAATCTGGAAGATCTGCTCGATCAGAATCGGCGCCAGGCCCATGGAAGGCTCATCAAGCATAAGCAGTTTGGGGTTACTCATAAGGGCGCGGCCCATAACGAGCATCTGCTGCTCGCCGCCCGAAAGGGTGCCGGCGACCTGGCGACGGCGCTCCTTAAGGCGCGGGAACTGCTCGTAGACGCGCTCAAGGCCCGGAGCCACCGTGGACTTGGGCTGCGTGTAGGCGCCCATCTCCAGGTTCTCCTCGACCGTCATCTGCAAAAAGGCGCGACGCCCCTCGGGGACCTGGGCCAGGCCCTTGCCCACCAGCTTGTCGGCAGGCGTATGGGTAATGTCCTCGCCCATAAACTTGATGGAGCCGGTCTTGGAGCGCAGCAGGCCCGAGACGGTCTTAAGCGTCGTGGACTTGCCGGCGCCGTTGGCACCGATCAAGGCCACGATCTCACCCTCGTTGACGTTAAAGGAGATGTCCTTGATGGCGTGGATGGCGCCGTACCAGACGTTGATGTTGTAGACGGAAAGCATCGGCTCTGCCATTTAGTTCTCCCCCTTATCCTGCTTACCCAGATACGCTTCGATAACGGCATCGTTGTTCTGGATTTCCTCCGCCGTGCCCTTGGCGATGACCTTACCAAAGTTAAGCACGCAGATGCCCTCGCAAATGTTCATAACGAGCGACATATCATGCTCGATAAGCATGATGGCGATGCCGAAGGTGTCGCGGATCTTGACAATGTTCTCCATAAGCTCCGCGGTCTCGGACGGGTTCATACCGGCGGCAGGCTCGTCGAGCAGCAACAGCTTGGGGTTGGTGGCAAGCGCACGGACAATCTCCAGACGACGCTGGGCGCCATAAGGTAGCGAGCCGGCCTGCTCGTTAGCCAGGTGCTCCATATCAAAGATGGACAGCAGCTCCATGGCGCGCTCGTGAGCAGCTTTCTCGTGCTTCCAGTACGTCGGCAGGCGCAGCACGCCCTCAAAACCGGAGTAGCGCTCCTGATTGTGCAGACCAACCTTGACGTTGTCCTCCACCGTCATTGTGTTGAACAGGCGAATGTTCTGGAAGGTACGGGCAATACCCATGCGGTTGACCTGATAGACCGACTTGCCCGAGGTGTCCTCGCCGTCGAGCAGGATGGTGCCGTGCGTGGGCTGATACACCTTGGTGAGCAGGTTGAAGACCGTGGTCTTACCGGCACCGTTGGGGCCGATGAGGCCGGCGATCTCGGTCTTGCCGATGGTTAGGCTAAAGTCGTCGACCGCCTTAAGGCCGCCGAATTCAATGCCCAGGTGGATGCACTCGAGTGCCGGGCGCTCGCCCAGGTCGCGATCGGGAACGATGGCGCCAGAAGGATACGGGACCATCTTGCCCTTGTTGAACTCAAATTTACTGGGCATCGGCTGCCACCTCCTTCTTGGGAGCAAAGCGGTCCTTGACGCGACCGAAGAACGCCTTGAGCTGCGGATTGTTGGTAAAGATCATGACCAGGATCAGCACGATAGCGTAGATGAGCATGCGGTAGTCCGAGAACTGACGGAGCAGCTCGGGAAGCACCGTGAGCAGCGCCGCCGCGATAACGGAGCCGCGCATGTTGCCCAGACCGCCCAGGACCACGAACACCAGGATGAGAATCGACGTGTTGAAGTCGAACTTGGTGGCGGAGAGCTGCGAGAAGTTACCGCCGAAGAGGGCCCCAGCAGCGCCGGCGAGGGCAGCGGAAACCACGAAGGCGATCATGCGGTACTGGGTGACGGAGATGCCCACGGACTCGGCAGCGATCTTGTTGTCGCGCACGGCCATAATGGCACGGCCGGTACGGCTGCGAACCAGGTTGAGTACGATCACGAGTGCGACCATGACCAGGATGGCACCGGCGAGGAAGGTCGAGTACGTCGACACGCCCGAGGCGCCCTGGGCGCCCTTGATGATGGCGGTGCCGTCCTCGAGCAGGTGCAGGTCGTCGATCGTGGAGTTGCCCGTGATGTTAAAGATCACGTGCAGGCCGCGCGAGTCGACACCCACGATAAGGCAGGTGACGATCTCTTTGATGATCTCGCCAAAGGCCAGCGTCACGATAGCCAGGTAATCGCCGCTCAGGCGAAGGACCGGGATGCCGATCAAGAAGCCCAGGATGGCGGCAGCGATGGCGCCGACCACGATGCTGATGATAAGGCGCACCGGATCGGAGGGAACGGCGCTCTCGAGGGCGACCGCGGTGACGATGCCCGTGTAGGCACCGACACTCATAAAGCCCGCATGGCCCAGCGACAGGTCGCCCGCGATGCCGACGACGAGGTTAAGGGAGATGGCCATGACGATATAGGCCGTGATGGGGACCAGCTGACCGGCGATCATGCGCGGGATCATGTGGTTAGACTGCATAAAGAACACGATGGCGAACGCCACAATGCACATGGCGTACGTGACAAAGTCGTGACGCGTCTGCTTGTCTTTAAGAAACTTCATAACGCTCACCTACACCTTCTCGGGGACGTACTTGCCCAAGAGGCCGGCAGGCTTGACGAGCAGGACGATGATCAAAACACCAAAGACGATAGAGTTGGCAAGGCTCGTGGAAATGTAAGCCTGCGCCATCGCCTCGATGATGCCGATGAGAATGCCGCCGACAAAGGCACCGGGAATGGAGCCGATGCCGCCGAAAACGGCGGCATCGAAGGCCTTGATGCCAGGCATGGCGCCCGTCGTGGGCTGCAGCACCGGCGAGTAGGAGCACAGCAGCACGCCGGCGATGGCGGCAAGCGCGGAGCCGATGGCAAACGTCATCGAGATGGTGCGGTTGACATTGATGCCCATGAGCTGAGCGGCGGCCTTGTCCTCGGACACGGCACGCATGGCCTTACCCATCTTGGTCTTGCCCGTAAAGAACACCAAACCGGCCATGATAACCAGACAGGCGACGATGGTGACAAGCGAGACGGCGCTCACGTTGAACTTGGCCAAGAACTCCGGCACCGGGAAGGCGACGAGCGAAGTGAAGTTCTTGGGCGTGGCGCCCCACAGAAGCTGTGCGGCATTCTGCAGGAAGTACGACACACCGATGGCCGTGATCAGAACGGCCAGCGGGCCTGCTTGGCGCAGCGGCTTATAGGCCAGACCCTCAATGAGAACACCGAGAACCGTGCAGACCACGCAAGAGAGAACTACAGATGCCCAGCCCGGGAGGCCGAGATACGACGTGGCGCAGAACGAGACATAGGCACCGACCATGATGACGTCGCCGTGAGCGAAGTTGAGCATCTTGGCGATACCGTAGACCATGGTGTAGCCCAACGCGATGATGGCGTAGACGCTGCCCATGGACAGGCCGTTGACCAGGTATTGGATAAAGACCGTCATGTTCCACATCCCCCTTTCGAATAGGTTTCCAATAAATGTATGAAACAGGGACGTTACACTGTCCCTAGATACCAAGCAAGCAGGGAAGGCCAAAACCTCCCCTGCTTGAGATCAAAACCGCTCTATGTAAGGCGGCCAATTAGGCCTGTACGTACTTGCCATCGGTGATGACGTACGCCGTGGGGTCCTTCTGGACCTGGCCCTTATCGTTCCAGGTGAGCTTGCCGGTCAGACCGTCAACGGTAATCTTGAGCATAGCCTTGGGCAGCTTCTCGGCGACCTCGGTCGGGTCGGCGTCGACACCAAGACCGGCCTCCTTGAGGGCCTCGGCCACCGCGTGCACGCCGTCGTAGGCGTCGGCGGCAAACTGGTCGGGGGTATCGCCGTACTTATCCTTGTAAGCGTTGACGAAGTCGGCGTTCTTCTCGTCGTCGGCGGAGAACGGGGTCATGAGCAGCAGACCCTCGGCAAGAGAGGTGTCGAAGCCCTCAACGCCCAGGATGCCGTCCATGCCGTCGCAGCCCATCATCTTGACGTCGTAGCCCATGTCCTTGGCGTTCTTGAGCAGGACGGACGCCGGCGTGTAGTAGATCGGCGCAAAGATCATGGTGGCGCCGGCCTGCTTGGCCTTGGTCAGCTGGTTGGTAAAGCTCGTGGCGGAGTCGTCCTTAAAGGTCTCCTCGTCAACAATCTCGAGCTTGGACTCAGCGGCCTGTGCCTTAAAGGAATCCGCGATACCCGAAGAATAGGCGTCGCCGGAGTTATAGAACAGCACGAACTTCTCGTCCGCATACTTCTGCGCCAGGAACTTGGCAGCGTTGACACCCTGGTTGGGGTCGGTGAAGCAAACCTGGAAGACGCAATCCTTGCCCTTGGTAACGTCCTCGGAGGACGCGGACGGGGTGATCATGAACGTCTTGGGGTCGTTACCGCACTCTGCTGCAACGGCAACCGATGCTCCCGTGGTGGTCGGGCCGACGAGGGCCTGCATGCCCCAGTCGAGCAGGGTGTTGAAGGCGTTGACGGCCTTCTCGCCATCGGCCTGGTCGTCCTCGGCCTTGCTGGCAAGCGGCAACTCCTTGGTCGAAAAATCCTTGCAGCCAAGCTCGACACCCTGGGTAACGGACTTGCCGTAGGACGCGTTGGCACCGGTCAGCGGGCCGATGGTGCCGATCTTAAACGAAGCGTCGCTCGAAGCGGGGCCGCTGTCGCCGCCGTTGGAGGAGCAGCCAGCTAGAATGGACATCGCCCCCAGACCTGCTGCGCTCGCGATAACGCTCCTGCGATTCATAACAGGGTTCAATGACTTACCGGTGAGGCTCGACATGCGGCTCTCCTCTCAAATCTCGTCGGGTTTCGGTTACCCGACAGGCCATCCTTCGCCGTGTTCGGCGTTCGCAAAATAGTAGACGCTTTAGTTAGGAAAAGTGGCGATTATTTCAACTTTTCTTTGACCTTGTTCATTTATCCATAAATATGCGTATTTCGATTCATTTATGCATAAACACCACTTTATTATGTGAAAGTAATATTTCTATTCTGTTACAAGCTCCTCTGCCCTGATTAAAACAGACTCACCAGTCGCGTTTTGTGCGCACCTAGGCGGCGATGTACTTGCCGTCCTGAATCACATAGGCCGTAGCGGGCTTTTCAACCTGGCCCTTGTCATTCCACGTCAGCTCGCCCGTCAGGCCCTCGATCTTGATCTTGCGCATGGCCTTGGCAAGGTCGCCGGCAATGTCAGCGCCGTCGGCCGTAATGTCGATGTCTGCCTTATCGATTGCCTCGACAATCGCGTGGACGCAGTCATAGGCATCGGCAGCGAACTGGTTGGGCGTCTCGTCGTAGGCGTCCTTATATGCCTTGACGAAGTCGGCGTTCTTCTCGTCGTCGGCAGAGAACGGGGTCATGAGCAGTACACCCTCGGCAAGAGAGGTGTCGAAGCCCTCAACGGAGAGCAGGCCGTCCATGCCGTCGGTGCCCATGAGCGTAATGTCGTAGCCCATGTCCTTGGCGTTCTTGAGCAGGACGGACGCCGGCGTGTAATAAATCGGTGCAAAGATGAGCGTGGCGCCGGCCTCCTTGGCCTTGGTCAGCTGGTTGGTAAAGCTCGTGGAAGAATCGTCCTTAAAGGTCTCGGTATCGACGATATCGAGCTTGGACGCCTTGGCCTGCTCGGCAAAGGCGTCGGCAACACCCGAGCTGTATGTATCGCCGGAGTTGTAGAACAGGGCGATCTGGGCGTCCGCGTACTTCTCGGCCAAGAACTTCGCGGCGCTGGCGCCCATGGTGGGATCGGTGAAGCAAACCTGAAAGACCGTGGTCTTATCCTTGGTGACGTCGAGCGACGAGGCCGAAGGCGTGACCATGAGCATATCGTCGGCGATCTCGCCCGAGACGGCGACGGCGGCACCGGTCGTGACGGGGCCGACGAGAGCTTGCATTCCCCAGTCGCACAGGGTGTTGAAGGCGTTGATAGCCTTCTCGCCGTCGGCGACGTCATCCTCGGACTTAAGCGTGAGTTTGAGGTCCTTGGTCGAGAAATCCTTGGCGGCGAGCTTGGCACCCTTCTCGGCCGAAACGCCATAGGTTGCCGCGGCGCCGGTCAGAGGGCCGATGACACCGATCTTGAAGGTCTTGCCGTCATCGGCGGAGCTGCCGTCCGAGCCACCCGACGAGCAACCAGCGAATGCGGCGGTGCTGCCGAGCGCCGCGGCGCCGGCGAGAAAGTTCCTACGGCTGAGCGTGCTGTTGATGTTGAACATGGTGTCCCCCTTTTTTTCGCTGGCCGCAGTGCGGCCGTCTTGCGGTACGGGGCAAACCTTATGGCGCAAACGTTGACAATTTGTTACGGAGTTCCGTTTGTAGCGAGCATATTTCCAATGTTTCCGCAGCGTTTCGGGGGTGCCGTTTTGTGCGACTCCTGTTGCCTGGCGAGCACGCGCCCTCGATTCACGCTAGAATGCACTCAACCATTAAGCGGTTAATCCATCCATAAGATGCACGAAGGAGCTATCTATGAGCGAACCCCTGCGCACCGTGAACGTCGGTCTGATCGGTCTGGGAACCGTCGGCGGCGGCGTGGCCCGTCTGATCAAGAGCCACCACGATGAGTACCTGGCAGCCTACGGCATCGACCTCAAGCTGACCCGCGCCTGCGCGCTTGCCTGGGAGCAGGCCGAGGCGGCCGGTATTGAGCGTGAGGCCTTTACGAGCGATTGGCACGACGTCGTCACCGACCCCGCCGTCGACATCGTCATCGAGCTGATCGGCGGCGAGCATCCCGCAACCGAGATCTTCACCACTGCCTTTGAGCACGGTAAGCACGTCGTCTCTGCCAACAAGGCCCTGCTGGGCCGTCACGTCGAGACGCTCGCCGAGAAGGCGCGCGCGTGCGGCGTGCAGATTAAGTGCGAGGCCAGCTGCGGCGGCGGCATCCCCATCGTGAGCACGCTTGAGCACGACCTGGTGGGCAACAAGATCCTGACCATCGCCGGCATCCTCAACGGCACCACCAACTACATCCTGTCGCGCATGGACGCCGAGGGTGCCGATTACGCCGACGTGCTCGCCGACGCACAGGCCAAGGGCTATGCCGAGGCCGACCCGTCCGCCGACGTCGACGGCTTCGATGCCGCCAGCAAGACGGCGATCCTCGCCTCCATTGGCTTTGGCACCCGCGTGACCACCGATGACGTATACCAGCAGGGTATCCGTACCATCGGCGCCGAGGACATCGCCCAGGCCCGCGAGCTCGGCTACACCATTAAGCTGCTGGGCATCGCCCGCAACACCGACGCCGGCGTCGACGTTCGCGTGCACCCCACGCTGATCCCCGCCGACCACATGCTTGCCAAGGTCAACGGTGCCATGAACGCTGTCTACGTGGTAGGCGACGCCGTGGGCGAGACCATGTTCTACGGCGCCGGCGCAGGGTCCTTCCCCACCGCAAGCGCCGTCGTGGGCGATATCCTGTCGCTCTCCGAGCAGATCAGCCGCGGCGTGGCTCCGCTGCCCGAGATTGAGCCCTATGGCCACAACCTTGCCTTTAAGCCCATGGACGAGCTCCAGACCAAGTACTATGTACGCCTGAAGGTCGCCGACCGCGTGGGCGCCCTGTCCGAGACGGTCGACATCTTTGCCAAGCACAACATCTCGATCTCGCTCATCAACCAGGTCGAGGACGGCAAGTCGGGCGTCAGCGATGCCTGCTCGGTCATCTTCCTGACGCACCGCGCGCTCGAGAAAGACATCCAGGCTGCCGCCGCCGAGCTTGCCAGCGTCGACTGCGTGGCCGAGGTCGCCAACGTCCTGCGCATCGAGGATGTTGAGGCTTGGACCGAAGGCGTCATGGCGAACTAATTCGATCTTTGCTTTACGGCATATGTGTGAGGGGCTCCCGTCCGGCGCTGGACGGGAGCCCCTTTGCCTGCGCACGCTGGGCGTATTGGCGCAATCAGCATTTGAACAACTCGACCGCTCCTGACAGCCGGGGGCACCGTTCGCCGATGTGCAACCGAAGCCGATTTTGGCTACCGCTATGCTGTGCTTATGTCCGTCCACGAAGAGAGGAAGCACTATGTTGCTCGAGGGCAAGAAAGCAATCATCACCGGAGGCACGCGCGGGATCGGCTATGCCATCGCCTGCCGTTTTATCGAGGAAGGCGCCGCCGTCACCGTCTTTGGCTCGCGCCAGGAGACTGCCGATGCAGCCGTCGAGAAGCTGGTCGCCGCCTATCCCGAGGCCAAGGTATGGGGCCGCTCCTGCGACCTCACCTCGCTCGAGGCCGTAACCGAGGCCTTTACCCAGGCTACCGCCGATATGGGCGGCTTGGACACGGTCGTCAACAATGCCGGCATCTCCCAGCGCTCGCCCCTTTTGGACTACACGGCCGAGGAGTTCGCCAAAGTCATGGACCTCAACGTCGTCGCCGTCTTTAATGGCCACCAGGCGGCCGCCAAAATTATGACCGAGGCAGGCCACGGCGGCACTATCACCACCACGAGCTCGATGGTCGCCAAGTACGGTCAGCCCTCTGGTGTTGGCTATCCCACGTCCAAGTTTGCCGTCAACGGCATGGTCCAGTCGCTCTCGCGCGAGCTCGCCCCCATGGGTATTCGCGTCAACGCCGTCGCACCCGGCGTGACCAAGACCGATATGGTCGCCAACCTGCCCGATGAGGTCATCAAGCCCATCATCGCCACCATTCCGCTGGGCCGCATGGGCGAGCCCGAGGATATCGCCAACGCCTTCGTCTTCCTGGCGAGCGACATGTCCTCCTACGTCACGGGCGCCGTGCTCCCCGTCGACGGAGCCGCCCGCTCCTAAGGGGCCACAAGCTTTGGCTTCAAGCCTCAACACGGCCCTATCAAAGAAGGCGTGCTGCCCGCATCAACCGCAGGCAGCGCGCCTTCTTCTGTTTGTACGGGAAATCATATCCCAGTATTTCGGGGCAGAACGGGTCGCAGTTTCCCTCAGGGCCTTCTTTCGGAAACTATGTCCCACTCTGGGTGCGGATTCTGGGATGCGGTTTCCCAAAGGGGCCTGCTTGGGAAACCGCATCCCAGAATCCAGCCAAATAATGGTCCCCAGTTTCCGGCTGACCTCCCGCAGAAGCCGCGTCCCATTCCGAGTCCTCAGACTGGGACGCGGCTTCCCAATGAGAGTTGAATCGTGCGATCCAAATCAAATCGTGATTGCACCGCGCCGCCAGATAACCAATGTTCATGTTGGCGAACGCATCAGGCGGCGCAACCGCTCACCGACATGCAATTTGTTGCACAGTAAAATCGGCTACAGGCACCCTTCTCCTTTATGTAGCGAATATCGAATAACGTCAAGGGAGGGAGGGCATTATGCCGAGCCAATAATCAACACACCATCAGATAATAATCTCGCGTTGATTACAGATACGCTGGCATCCCATCTCGAAATTAGAAAAAAGCCAATGGAAATGAGAATCAAGGTAGTAGACAGCGTAACCAAATGGCACAACAAGCGGGAAAACAACAATGTTATTGATTACTATCTTGATGGCAGCGGCGTCGACCAGTTCTCAGAAGAGGACGCTTCGACATGTGCACACTCGTATACCATCAAGGAATAGCGGACAAGCGCTCGGAGTGTTCATTTGTCTGATAACCGATGCTCACTCGAGTCCGAGCAGATTAAGTCCCGTCTCCGTCATCCTGCACACGAGCGGCCTTGCGGACACTTTTTCTAAATACCCGGCAGCGATCAGGCTCGACAATGACCTGCTCGCTGTCGGCTTTGTCACATCGAGATAGCCCGACACGCCATCAAGCGTAGATTCGCCAAAGGCACCGAAGATATGCATCTGTGCCGCATAAAACAGAATATCTTTTGCCCTTTCGGTAAACGTATCGTCGAGCTCATCGATCGCCCGCTTGAGATCATCGAGTTGTACGCGCTTTTCGGCCAAATCGCCCAGAACGGCATCCTGCGCTTGCTCGATCAAATCAAGAATCATTGCAACAAACGGAGTAGCCTCGCTACCGTTAAGGGGCCTCTCCACCACGTCAAACGCCTTGTAATATGCGGTTTTATTCTCAGCAATCGTCCTAGAGAGCGACAGCACCGTCGGCTGCGACAGCGTCTCGTTCAGGCTCAACGCAAGAAGATATCTCCCCGTCCTTCCGTTGCCGTCATAGAAGGGGTGGATATATTCAAAGAGGAAATGGCAGAGCGAAGCTACATAAAGGCTTGGGACATCTTCGCGATTGCCAAGCTCTATCATCTTGCCAAGAAGGTCAATGATTTCGGGCTCCGAGGAAACACCCTGATGGAGAATCTTGCCCCGACTGTTCTCAATCACAACGGGACCCAAACGGAACATCTTGCCATCCGGACGGTCCTTCGGGTCAAGCACGCCCTTAGTGACGGCATCGAAAATCTCGCGGATATCCTCGGGTCTGCCGGGACGACTTGAACCATCCACCAGCTGAAGATAGAGACGAGCGAATTCAATAAAAGGAGTGTGTTCCTTTTCAGCGGCGCCGCAAAGTTCGGCCGCAGCGTCCTCCGCAGACTCCAGTGCCGCTTCAATCTGGCGCCGTGTGCTGTGCACACCCTCCATCTCGTTGCTGAAAACAACCTCCTCAAGCACCAGCGAACGAATCGAGGCCCCCAAAGCCACATAAGGCAAGCTGTTCCACAGGTTGGAAATCTTTCGCTCTTTTCTGAGGATCCGCTCGCTAGCAACGGACAGCTCCAAAGGAACACAAGCAAACAGTTCACCATGCTCAAGGTGAATTCCAGTCCGCACCGTGCCGTCGGCAGCAAGACGTTCATGCAGCAGCCTGTCATGACGAGCATAACGATCGGAGCTTGAATCTGCATAAAAGAGTTTTTCGAGTGTCTTGTACGCCATCGCTTCATCGCTCCTTTGAAATAAAAAAGCCTAATCGACTATCATTATTTCGAATAAGTCTGGCATTTGCAATTAAGACTGCAGAAATGTGTTATCTAATTTCGAAATTCGGAGTATTGGAAATTAAGGTTTCCTTATTTCATAGCGAGGCAAGGCTTCAACCTTCAACAGAGTCTTGCGCAAAAGGCGCGCTGCCTGCATCAATCGCAGGCAGCGCGCCTTCTTTTATTTGGACGGAAACCGTATCCCAGTTTTCTAGCCCAGAACGGGACACAGTTTCCCCGAGAGCCCTCATGCGAAAACTGTGTCCCGTTTTGGTCGCCGATTCTGGGACGCGCCTTCCGCAACGGGCCTCTAGCGGAAACTGTGTCCCACTCTGAGCGCCTGTTCCGGGATGCATTTTCCCAAAGGACCTTGTTTCGGTAAGCGTGCCCCATTCTGAGCCTTCAAACCGGGATGTACTTTCCGCCAAGAACTTCATCCGGAAACCGCATCCCGTTTCAAGTCTGCCCTTCAAACTGGCATGCCGCCTCAGCGTCGGCATCGGCTACTTGCCGTCGTCGTCTTCGGCTTCTTCTCTTGCGTAGAGCTCCAGCATGCGGCGGCGGTATTCGCGTACGGCGAGCTTGGCACGCTCCAGGCGACGGCGCTCGCGCGGAGTCAACTTGGACGGGTCAATCTCGTCACCATAGGTCTTCTCGGCCAGCAAATGGGCAGCGTCCACGATGCGAGCATCGATGCGGCCACTCGCCGCTTCGGCCGAGAGACGGTCGGCAATAGAATCAATCGTAGGCATGCCGTCGAGCGTTCGCCCGTGACCATGCGAGGTCAGCAGCTCGTGCTCGCGTGCGAGCAGGCTCGCCAAATCGTGATGGGCGCGCAGGATGTCGAGCGCATCGGATGGATGCTCGGCGACCTCTGCCACGGCGGCGACCGGTGCGGCGTCGACCACGCGGTAGAAGAGCTGCGCGAGCAATGGCATCAAGAACACCGTGATGGCACCGGCGGCAACCATAACCGACGCAATTTCTTGCGACAGCGCGCCCGCGTTGACGGCAACGCTTGTCACGGCAACGATGATCGGCAGAGCCGTGGTGCAGTACAGGGCCACGGTAATGCGGCCATACGCCGACACATCGCGCGTCGCGGGACAAATGCTCATAGAGATGAGAATAGGCACGGCACGAATAATCAGCAACGCCACGATAAAGCCCGCGAGCAAGCCCGGGCGCGACGCCACGGCCGTCAGGTCGATCTTTGCGCCCGATACGGTAAAGAACACCGGAATCAAAAAGCCGTAGGCCAGGCCATCGAGCTTGGTCTCGAGCGTATGGTTGCCCTCGGGGATGATATAGCGCAGGACAAAGCCGGCGGCAAAAGAACCCAACACGATGTCGAGGTCAAAGATGGCCGAGAACGCCACGAGCGTGACCAGGATGAGCACCGTCAGGCGCACGAAGGTCTGCGACGTGGTATCGGCACGTTCCTCGACAAACGAAAAGAAGCGGCTGCCGACGCGCCTGGAACGACTTGGGACCACGGCCAGCAGCACGCAGACCACGGCAAACAGGCCAAGAATCACGAGCGTCTGGATGCCGGTGCGGGCAGACAGCAGCACCGACATGGCGAGCACGGGGCCGAGCTCGCCCCAAGTGCCATACGCGAGAATCGAGTCGCCAACGCGCGTGCCGGTGAGCGAGCGCTCGCGCAAGATGGGCATGAGCGCTCCAAGCGCCGTCGAGGTCAAGGCGAGCGTCACGGCGATACCGTCGAAATGGCTGACCGAGAACCACGGGGTAAAGCGCACGGCAAGCCAGGCGATACAAAAGGTAACAACCCATGTGGCCATACCGTAGCGCCCCTCGACGCCCGTGATGTTCTTGGGATCGATCTCAAAGCCGGCAAGCAGGAACAAAAATGCCAGACCGAGCTCTGACACGAGCGAGACCTCGGCATCTACATGGACAACGCCGAGCATATGAGGTCCCAGCACCGCGCCGAACACGAGCAAAAAGACCGTTTCGGGAACGGGTTTTCCAGGAATCGCCGAGGCGATGAAGGGACTCGCAAAGGCCACCAGTGCGATGATGGCAAGTGAAACGAATGCCATGTGATGCCTTTCTCTTGATTGCTCATCACTGTAGCACCCTCACCGTCCTCAACGCGCCACGAGCTGTCGTATCATAGTGAGGTTTACAAACATGTGGCTCAAGGCGACCGCAGGGCAGACCCCGCAAACCGACCGCTGCCGCATACCGTACCGTACGCCCAACCGATCAGGAAGGCAGGAACCAATGGTCTCTCGTATCTACGTGGAGAAGAAACCCGGGTTCGACGTCGAGGCTCAGCAGCTCAAGGGCGAGCTGACCGAGATTCTCGGCATCAAGGGCATCGAGGCCCTGAGGATCATCAACCGCTACGACGTCGAGGGCATCGATGAGGAGCTTTTCCGCTCCTGCGTGCCGACCGTCTTTAGCGAGCCCCAGGTCGATGTGACCTACGACGAGCTCCCCGCACGCGATGGCGCCGTCTTTGCCGTCGAATTCCTGCCTGGCCAGTTTGACCAGCGCGCCGACTCCGCCAGCGAGTGCGTGCAGCTCATCAGCCAGGGCGAGCGCCCCGCCGTGCGCTCCGCCAAGGTCTATATGATCTCGGGCACCCTGGACGAAGCCGCCATCGAGGCCATCAAGCGCTACGTGGTGAACCCCGTCGAGGCGCGCATCGCCTCGCTCGACCTGCCCGAGACGCTGTACATGGAGACTCCCGAGCCTGCGCCCGTCGAGGTACTCGACGGCTTCCGCGAGCTCGACGAGGCCGGCCTTGCCGCCTTTATCGCCGATCGCGGTCTGGCCATGGACGAGGCGGACATCGCCTTCTGCCAGCAGTACTTCCGCGATGAGGGCCGCGACCCCACCATCACCGAGATTCGCGTGATCGACACCTACTGGTCCGACCACTGCCGCCACACCACCTTCGGCACCGTCCTGGACGACGTGACGATCGACGACGCCGTGGTGCAGCAAGCCTTCGACCGCTACATGGAGATGCGCCACGAACTCGGCCGCGACGCCAAGCCCGTCTGCCTCATGGACATGGGCACCATCGGCGCCAAGTACCTTAAGAAGACCGGCGTCATGACCGATGTCGACGAATCCGAGGAGATCAACGCCTGCACCGTCAAGGTGAAGGTCGACGTCGATGGCGAGGACCAGGACTGGCTGTTCCTGTTTAAAAACGAGACCCACAACCACCCGACCGAGATCGAGCCCTTCGGCGGTGCCGCCACCTGCGTGGGCGGCGCCATCCGCGACCCGCTCTCGGGCCGCAGCTATGTGTACCAGGCCATGCGCGTCACCGGTGCCGGCGACCCCACCGTCCCGGTTTCCGAGACGCTCGAGGGCAAGCTGCCGCAGCGCAAGCTCGTGACCACCGCCGCCGCCGGCTACTCCAGCTACGGCAACCAGATCGGCCTTGCCACCGGTCAGGTCAACGAGCTCTATCACCCCGGCTACGTGGCCAAGCGCATGGAGGTCGGCGCCGTCGTGGGCGCTACCCCGGCAAACCACGTGCGTCGCGAGTGCCCCGCCCCCACCGACAAGATCATCCTGTTGGGCGGCCGCACCGGCCGTGACGGCATCGGCGGCGCCACCGGCTCCTCCAAGACTCAGAACACCGAGTCCATCGAGACCTCGGGCGCCGAGGTCCAGAAGGGCAACGCCCCGGTCGAGCGCAAGCTGCAGCGTCTGTTCCGCCGCGGCGACGCCTGCCGTCTGATCAAGCGCTGCAATGACTTTGGCGCCGGCGGCGTCTCGGTCGCCGTGGGCGAGCTTGCCGACGGCCTGTACGTGGACCTGGACACCGTGACCAAGAAGTACGACGGTCTTGACGGCACCGAGCTCGCCATCTCCGAGTCCCAGGAGCGCATGGCCTGCGCCGTCGCCGACGGTGACGTCGATGAGTTCATGGGTTACGCCGCCGAGGAGAACCTGGAGGCGACCGTTATCGCCGAGGTTACCGCCGAGCCGCGCATGCGCATGGCCTGGAACGGCGTCGCCATCGTCGACCTGTCCCGCGAGTTCCTCAACTCCAACGGGGCGCCCAAGCACCAGGCCGCCCACGTGTGCGCCCGCAGCGTGTGGCAGCCCAGCTGGGCGGGCTCCACGCTTGCCGAGCGCATGACCTCGCTGGTCACCGACCTCAACGTCGCCTCCAACAAAGGCCTTTCCGAGCGCTTCGACTCCACCATCGGTGCCGCAACCGTGCTTATGCCTTTTGGCGGCAAGACGCAGCTCACCCCCAGCTCGGCCATGGTCGCCAAGTTCCCCGTGGACGGCGAGACCACCACGGCGAGCGCCATGGCATGGGGCTTCAACCCCTACCTGATGGAAGCCGACCAGTTTGCTGGCGCCTACCTGTCCGTGGTTGAGTCCATCGCCAAGCTCGTGGCCGCCGGCTTTGAGCACAAGCACGCCTACCTCTCCTTCCAGGAGTACTTCGAGCGTCTGCGCACCGAGGCCGAGCGCTGGGGCAAGCCCACGGCAGCCGTCCTGGGCGCCCTCATGGCCCAGGTCGACCTGGGCGCCGGCGCCATCGGCGGCAAGGACTCCATGAGCGGCTCGTTTGAGGACGAGGCCGGCGAGCTCAACGTTCCGCCGACTCTGATCAGCTTCGCTGTGGCCGTGGGCCGCGCCGCCCGCGCCGTCTCCCCTGAGTTCAAGGGCCTGACGCACCGCGTCGTCCGCATCGCCCCCGCCACCTACGGCGAGGACTACCGCCCCGACGCCCAGCAGCTGCTCGCCGCATTTGACGCCGTCGAGGCGCTCACTGCCGCCGGTGACGCCCTGGCCGTCTCCACGCCTGGCTACGGCTGCGGCGCCGAGAGCCTCTTTAAGATGTGCGTCGGCAACCAGATCGGCATCGAGCTTGCCGAGGACGTGGACGTGGAGAGCCTCTTCACCCCGCTCTACGGCAGCTTTATCGTCGAACTCGCCGAGGACGCCGAGCTGCCCGAGGTCGCGGACGGCGTTGTCGTCGAGCCCCTGGGTACCACCGTCGAGGGCTATGTCATCGATACCGGCTCCGAGGTCATCGAGCTCGCTGGGCTCCAGGAGGCCTGGGAGAGCGGCATCGAGGGCGTCTTCGCCTACCGCAGCGCCGGCGAGACCGCCAAAGTCGAGACCGTCGACTTCCGCGCCAAGGACATCCACGTGTACGGCGGCGCCAAGATCGCCCGCCCGCGCGTGATCATCCCCGTGTTCCCCGGCAACAACTGCGAGTACGACAGCGCCCGCGCCTTCCGTGCCGCCGGTGCCGAGGCCGACACCTTCGTGATCAACAACCTCACGCCCGAGGCCGTCGCCGAGAGCACCCACGAGCTTGCCCGCCGCATCCGTGAAAGCCAGATCGTCATGATCCCCGGCGGCTTCTCGGGCGGTGACGAGCCCGACGGCTCCGCCAAGTTCATCACGGCGTTCTTCCGCGCTCCCGAGGTCACCGAGGCAGTCCGCGACCTGCTCAAGGCCCGCGACGGCCTGATGCTGGGCATCTGCAACGGCTTCCAGGCTCTGGTCAAGCTCGGCCTGGTGCCCTACGGTGACATCGTCGACGCCACGCCCGATGCGCCCACGCTGACCTTTAACACCATCGGCCGCCACCAGAGCCGCCTGGTGCGCACCCGCATCTCGTCCAACCTGTCCCCGTGGCTGTCGCAGTGCAGCCTCGACGACCCCTACACCGTCGCCATCAGCCACGGCGAGGGCCGCTTTGTCGCCAACGACGAGGTACTCGCCCAGCTTATCGCCAACGGCCAGGTCGCCACGCAGTACGTGGGCGAGGACGGCAAGCCCAGCATGGATCTTTCCGTCAACCCCAACGGCTCCGCACTCGCCATCGAGGGCATCACGAGCCCCGACGGCCGCGTCCTGGGCAAGATGGGTCATGCCGAGCGCCGCGGCGACAACCTGTACCGCAACGTGCCCGAGCATGTCCCCGGCGATAAGTTCATGCCAATCTTTGAGAGCGGCGTAGCCTACTTCGCTTAAAGCCTTTCCATCGGGTACAATCCCCTCGGGTACAACACCCGCCACCGGCACGCCCGGTGGCGGGTTCTTTTTTGCTTCGCACATACCGGAAGGACATCATGGAAAGCCGCAAGCCGTATCTCGCCACCCTGTCCGGACTCATCCTGGGCTGCCTTATCTGCTGTGCGCTCTGGGGATCGGCTTTCCCCTGCATCAAGATCGGTTACAGGCTCTTTGGCATCCCCGCGCACGATAGCGCCTCGCAGTTGCTCTTTGCGGGCCTGCGCTTCACCCTTGCCGGCATACTGGTCATTGTTGGCATGAGCGTGGCTCAGCACCGCCCGCTCGTCCCACAGGTATGCGACATCAAGCCCATCTGTATCCTGTCGCTCTTCCAGACCATCGGACAGTACTTCTTTTTCTACCTGGGACTCTCGCGCGCCAGCGCTATGTCGAGCTCCATCATCGAGGCCAGCGCCAACTTCTTGGCCATCCTCTTTGCCGCCCTGGCGTTTCGCACCGAGAAGCTCAATACGGCCAAGGTGCTCGGCTGCGCGCTGGGATTTGCCGGCGTCGCGCTCGTCAACCTTTCGGGCACGAATGGCACCTTTGGCTTTACGCTCGACGGCGAGGGCTTTATCTTGACTTCCACCGTTGCGGGTGCCCTTTCGACCTGCCTGATCGGCATCTTCTCGCGCGAGCACGACGGCGTCTTGCTCGCCGGCTGGCAGTTTTTAGTCGGTGGCCTGGTCCTTACCGCCGTCGGATTTTTGATGGGCGGCGCGCTCTCCCCCACCGCGATCATCCCCGCCATCGCGCTCATCAATTATATGGCACTCATATCCGCCGTCGCGTACTCGCTATGGTCGCGTCTGCTTGCCGTCAACCCCGTCAGCCGCGTCTCGGTCTTCGGGTTTATGAACCCCGTCTTTGGCGTGCTGCTGAGCGCGCTGCTGCTCGGCGAGGGTGCCGGCACGAGCCCCGTTACCGTCATCGTTGCCCTGCTGTTGGTCTGCGGCGGCATCATCATCGTCAACAAACCCAAAAAAGCCTAGCGAGCTCACCTTTTTAGAGAGGGTGTCGTACACTTTAGCTTAATGGAGTACATCGGTGAGCTGAGGGCCACCACGAACGCAAGCGTTCGCCCTTTTTTCTAGCGTATCTGGACGCCGGCTTGCTTCTTTTCGCGCTTTACACGGTAGAGCTCCGCGTCGGCAGCGCGAAGCAAGTCTTGCCAGGAATCGACGCCATCACCAACCCGTGCATAGCCGATGGACATCCGCAACAGATACGGAACCTCGGCGCGCGCGAGCTCGTCGTTGATTGTCGCGCACAGATGCATGATATCCTGCTCCGTCGTCGCCTTTTGAAGCACCACGAACTCATCGCCGCCATAACGTGCGATAAAGCCACCAGACGCCGAGCAGACTTCTTTGAGCGCAGCGGATATGACCTGGAGGGCATGGTCGCCCTCCACATGTCCATAGCGATCGTTAATCTGCTTAAAGCCGTCGACGTCCATCATAAGCAGATACACATCTTCGGCCTGATCCACATTTGAGAAGGTCGACAGCATGTAGGTTTCAAAACGATTGCGATTGTTGAGGCCAGTCAACGGGTCGGTCGAGATGAGCTGCTCCTGGTAGATGATGTAGAGCGATAACATGCTAATCATTATGCCGACACAAAGGCCGGGCACCGAGTATATGACCTGAAGGGTACCGCCCACCAGGGCCGGAATGGCGAAGAATGCCAGAGTTCGATAAATGGCCTTCTTTCGCAGGCTTTCAACCCGTAGGGAATGCACAAAAGCGTGTAAGGACGTATATATGACATAGCAGTAGCTCACGATAGGCTGAATCATATAGGCGACACCGCGGCGGTACACGCCACGGGCATCGATGTAGAACAGGGCGTGCGTCCAGTAACTGGCAAACGCCAGCACGACCACCAGAACCGTAGGCAACGTTACAAGCAGCACCCTATAGCGCGAGGTCAAAAGGCGAGAACCCTGCACCGTCTCGGAATAGATAAACCAAATGAGACACACGATGGCAAAGAGCGAAAACGAAACCGCGTTGGAAATCCAGTTGACGGCAATGCCCAACGTGCCGTCCACACCATCCGAAAGCGTCCAGATCATATCGAATGATATGTACGCGGCAGAGGTGTAGCCAAGCATGCTAAACAACAGCTGCTGGGTGCTCGAGAACAAGGAGCGACGACTTCGCACGGCAAGCCCGATAAGAACAATCGTGCATAGCAGGAATATCTCAATCTTGAGCGCCTTAACCACTAGACGCCATCCCTTCAATATCCAAGTGGTCAGAATCTCCCGATTCGAGTCTGAGCAACAAACACCCCCTACTCCGCAGGGGTAAGGGGAATAATAGCAGAGCGCCCGAACGTCACTGCAAGACAGCTTTCGTTCGGGCGCTCAAACGGCGTGAATTGCACGCCGGCATCGTTGATTGGTAGCGCTCACTACTCGCCATCGATGTCGGTCGCGACGACCTCCTCGATGGCCTCGACACCGGCAGGCGACAGATCCTCCTTGCCCTGGCAAAACTTATTGTCGACCCAGCCGGTCAGAATCGGAGCCATGATTGCCGTGATGATAACGGCGGTGGCGATCTGGGCGTACGCGGTGGGCGCAAGCTCGGCGTAGCGCGGTGCAACCTCGGCGAGGGCAACCGGTGTGGTCATGGCCGTGCCAGCAATAGTAGAGCAAGCCACGGCCGCCTTGCCATTGCCGCCGCACAGGCGCTCGAACGCAAAGGCGATAGGACCGACGACAAACAGCGTGATAAGGCCCAGCAAGATGCCGGAAATACCGCCGGTGATAAAGCTCGACAGGCTCATGGAGGCACCGAGCTGAAAACCGATGACAGCGATCGCGGGATTGGCGCCGGGAACCAGCAGGTTTTTGATAAACGGGAACAAGTTGCCCAGGACCATGCCGATAACAAGCGGCAGGATGGATCCGATGATGGTGCCGACGGGGATGTTAGCGAGACCCGAGACACCGAGGATGATCATCGTGACGGCGGGGCCGGCCGTAAAGAACAGGATACCGACGGCACCTTGCTCGGACTCATCGCCGAACTCGCCCATGATGCCCGTATAGAGCGCCATGTTGCAAAACGTGATGCCGCCGATGATAGACACGGAGCTCAGGCCCAAGAAGTTGTCGTTAAAGAAATATGCCACACCCAAGCCAAGGGCAGCCGCAAGAACAAGTTTGGGGATCAACACGACGATGCCGGTCTTGATGGCGCCCGGCGTGGACTTAAAGCTGATGCCGGCGCCCACAAACAGCAGGATCGCGGCGACGATGGTGTTGGAACCGCCGCGGCAGGCTGCGGTAAAGAAGCCGCCGATCTCAAAGACCTGCGGACAGAAAGTGTTGAGCAAAAGGCCAACGATCATGGGATAGATCATGATGTCACCCGGGATACGCGGGACTTTGAATTTCTTTTGCTCGTTGGCGGTTGCTTCCTGTGCCATGAAACCCCCATTTCCGTTGACGGGGCACAAAAGCCCATGTCACACTTTGCTACAGTAAAGTCTGAACATGGTACCAGAAGAAGCAGACCGCCTCGGTGAGAAATTCGACAAGTTCGGATGGAACGAGATTCGGCGCCCGCGGCGCCACCCCTCTATAGAGCGCGAAACGGGGGGATATAGCAGCGACGCTTGCGACGATCGATGCCGCCGGTACGTGCGCCAGCAACCGAGTTCGCCTACAATTGCCACCGGATCGAAAGACACAACTTTTAGGAAGTCATTATGACAGCTATCGATCGGGGCCGGGCGACCGCGGCCTTCAAACGCTATACCGATGCCTACGATGCCGCCAATCCGCGCATCGCACTCAAGATCGAACATACCTATCACGTGGCGGAAGCGTGCGATACCGTGGCGCGTGAGCAGGGCTGGTCGACAGAGGATATTGACCTGGCCTGGCTTTGCGGCCTGTTACACGATATGGGACGCTTTGAACAGTTGCGGCGCTGGGACACCTTTAAGGACGCCGAGAGTATGAGCCACGCAGCGCTGGGCGTCGGGGTCCTCTTTGGCGAGAACCCCGACGACGCGCCTGCAACAACAAGCATCCGAGATTTTATCGAGGCCGACGAGCACGACGAGCTCATCCGCGCGAGCATTGCCTATCACAGCGACTTTCGCCTGCCGGCACAACTCGACGAGCGTACACGGTGCTTCTGCGATATCGTGCGCGATGGCGATAAGATCGACATTATGCGCACCATCGCCGACAGCACCGTCGACACCATCCTCAAGGTGAACGAGAAGACGTTTCTCGGCAGCCGCTTCTCGTCGCCGACACTTGCCGCCTTTGACGAGCACCGCTGCGTCGCACGCGACGAACGCGACGAACCCGCAGACTACCTGGTGGGTCTCATCTGCTTTATGTTTGAGCTCGTCTATCCCGCAGGCCGCGCGCTGGCGCGCGAGCAGGGCGATATCTACCGCCTGCTCGACGCGCCCTTTGGCATCACGCGCCCCTTTACCGATCCCGCCACGCAAGCAACCTGGAAGCGCCTAAAGGACGAGATGCGCGACTGGCTGGCGCGCGCCTAGCGCTCAAGCTGGGCCAGCAGTTCCTCAACGACCTCGACGGCGTCGCCGACGACCTTGTACTGGGCAGCACCAAAGATGGGGGCATCCGGGTCCTCATTGATGGCGATAATGCACTCCGCCCCACCGATGCCGGCAAGATGCTGGATGGCACCCGAGACGCCAATGCTCACGAGGAGCTTGGGTGAAACCGATACGCCCGTCTGGCCAATCTGGTGGCGATACTCCAACCAGCCCGCCTCCACAACGGGTCGCGTGCAGCCGAGCTCGGCACCCAGGGCTTCGGCGAGCTTTCGCATCAAGGGTAGGTTTTTCTTGGAGCCGATACCGCGACCCACAACAACTAGACGCTCGGCATCGGCAATTGAGGCCTGCTGTCCCCATTCCTCGGCGGGAATCGAGATCTCGACACGGGCCTTAACGTCTTCCGCAAGAAATACCTGGGTAATCGTTCCGGAGCGGCTATAGTCAAAGTCGGGCGCCTTAAAGATGCCGGGACGCACCGTTGCCATCTGAGGACGGTGGTTGGGGCAGATAATGGTGGCCATCAGGTTGCCGCCAAACGCCGGACGCGTCTGCTGCAGCAGTCCCGTCTCCGTATCCATCGAAAGCACGGTGCAGTCGGCCGTAAGGCCCGTCTGCAGGCGCACGGCAACGCCAGGCGCCAGCTCGCGGCCAAAGGCGGTCGCACCGTACAAAATAGCCTCGGGCTTGCGCTCTGCCACCAAATCGCAGATCAGCCGGGCGTAGACCTCCGCATCGTTCTGACGCAGACGCTCGTCGCGACAGACCAGGACCTCGTCGGCACCGGCGCAAACCAGATGCTCCAGGTCCCCGAGCGAGCCCTCGGGGCCCATGCCGACCAGCGCCACCAGGCGACAGCCGCGTGCATCGGCAAGCTCGCGGCCCTTGCCTATGAGCTCATAGGCAACGGGAGTCACCGTATCGTGCTCGTCGGTCTGCACGAAGACCCAAATGTCTCGATATGTATCAAGGTCTGCCGCGACGGCGGCCTCGTCACGCTCGAGCGAGATAGCGTTGACGGGACAGGCGTCGACGCACCCGCCGCATAGGATGCAGCCATCGGTTACGCGGGCGCAACGGTTGGGCCGATCGCCTTCCACGACGATGCCGCCCGAGGCACAGGCGCGAACGCAGCGACCGCAGCCGATACAGGCTTCGCTATCGATAACCAGTCCGCTCATCTATGCCATCCCCTCGATAATCTTGGCAAGTTTTGCCGCCTGCTCGGACGCTGTTCCGCCAACGGCCTCGCACGTTTGGTCGCGGTCGGGCACAAACGATCGCACGACCTGCGTCGGCGAGCCGGCAAGGCCGCAGCGCGCGGGGTCGGCATGCACGTCGGCAGCGCTGACCACGCGCACGTCCGCCTCCTCGGCCGCACGAATACCGGCAATGCTCGGCATGCGCAGTTGGCCAATCTCCTTTGCGGTCGTCATCGCACACGGCATCTCAAGATAGACCGTCTCTTCACCGGCATCGCAGCCGTGAACAAGCGCCAGTGAACCACAGTTCGCAAAGCCCGCGCTCTGCACGCAGCTCACGTCGGTCACGCAGGGAATCTCGAAGGCACCGGCAAGCTCGGGACCAATCTGGGCCGTATCGCCGTCCACCGCCATCTTGCCGCAGATGAGCAGGTCGAAGTCCTCGTCGAGCTCCTCGATGCCGCACTTGAGGGCATAGGTGGTTGCCAGGGTATCGGCACCTGCAAAGGTGCGATCGGTTAGCAGCAGTGCGTCATCGGCGCCTCGGGCGATGCAGTCGCGCAAGAGCGATTCAGTCGCGGGGATGCCCATCGACACCACCGTTACGCGCACGTCCATGCCAAAGCCGATAAAGTCGTCCTTCAGCGCCAGCGCGCATTCCAAAGCGCTCGCGTCAAAGGGATTAATGACCGCCTGCTTGCCATCGCGCACGATGGTATTGGTCTTGGGGTCCATCTTGACCTCGGTGCTGCCCGGCACCGCCTTGATGCACACCACCATATGGAAATCGCTCATCTTCACGCGCCCCCTTTCTGGACGAGCTCATCCAAGAGCTTCTCCGAAAACAGGTTACCGCGACCCAGCTGCCCGGTAGGATCGAGCTGAAGCTTGAGCCGCGCCGACTCGACCATGGCCTCGTGACCGTACATCGTCTCCAAGAAGCCCGCCTTGATCTTGCCGACGCCGTGTTCGGCGGAGACGGCGCCGCCCATGGCCGTGACCTCGGAAGCCCACTGGGCAAAGAGTTCTCCGCCGCGGCGGTAATCCTGCGCATCGCGCGGCAGGATGTTTACATGCAGATGGTTGTTTCCGATGTGTCCCCAGGCGGCAGACTCAAGCCCGCTTTCGGCCAGCGTGCGACGATAGAGCGCAACGACATCGGCCAGACGCGCGTTGGGGACCGACATGTCGGACCCCAGCTTGGTGATGGTGGGATCCGTGCGGCGACGCTCGTCGATGAGCATGTTGACGCTCTCGGGCACCGCATGGCGGAAGAATCGCTGACACTCGCGATCGACCTCGGTGCGCGCGACCCATGTCGCATCGTCGCTGCCGCCCGCAAGCTCTAGCACCCACCCCAAGTGATACAGCTCCTCAGTCGCCTGGACTTCGTCATCGCAGTCGAGCTCCACGTAGACACAGACCTTGGCGTCTTTGTTGAGCGCCGGCAGCGAGGCAAACGCGGTCGACTGCTCACGCTGACGACGCAGGATATCCAGGGCGCCCGCATCGAAATATTCGATGGCAGCCGCGTGGGACAGGACGGGACGCACAGAATCGGTGAAGGACACGGCCTTGTCTTCGCTATCAAAGAAGCAGCTCACGCCCCAAACGACCGCAGGTGCCGCCTGCAGGGCAATCTCGAGCTCGGTGATGACGCCGAGTGTACCACACGCACCGATAAACAGATCGATGGCATCCATATCGTCAGCAACGAAATAGCCCGAAGCATTTTTGGTCCTTGGCATGGTGTAGTCGGGAAGGTCGAGCTCGAGCGTGCGGCCCTGCACCGTGACGAGCGAAAGGCGACGACCCTGTGCAAAAACCTCGCCACGGTGAAGCTCGAGCAGGTCGCCATCGGTCAGCACGACATGAAGGCCCGTGACGTGAGGACGCATGGGGCCGTACGCGTAGCTACGGGCGCCGGAAGCGTTGCATGCCGCCATACCACCCAGGCAGGCAGATGCCTCGGTGGGATCGGTAGGAAAGAATTGCTCGGGAGCTTCCTGGAACTCCTCGTAGGCCTCAAGCGATGCTTGGTCCCAGCCGGCAGTCGGCAGCACTTTCTTGCCCAGTTGCTTGCGCAGCTCAGACAGCACGACGCCGGGCGCCACACGCAAAAGAAAGCGACCCTGCTCATCGCGGCGAATGCCTAGGTAGCGATTCATGCGGGAAGTATTGAGAATGTGACCGCCATGAGGCACGGCGCCGGCGGCAAGACCGGTCCGGGCGCCCTGAACCGTCACCGGGACACGCTCGGCATGGAGCTTTTTCAAAATGGCGCGGACCTCGTCCTCTGTTGTCGGAAACGAGATGCTCGAGGCCTCGCCCGATGTGCGAGACTCATCGCGGCCATACTCTTCGAACTCGTCGGTGAAGGGTTTGATAGTTGCAGACACGCGAACTCCCCCTTTAGCTAACTACAGTGTTTGCAGGGAGATGTTACCGCATCGTTTCGTCGACGTGTTCGAAACCGTCTCCATAATTGGCGATTTTTACGTTTGTGCAATTCGGCGAGCGGCAATGTTTCCTCGGCAGACGATGCTTTTGACACATGTCGCTTTACCGCCAGCGACCACGCAATTGTCGCTCGAAAAAAGTTGAAGTAATTTTTACCATCTTTTACCTGCGGAGATGTCAATCCGTCAAGCATTTGGTCAGGAATTGGTCAAGTAGCGACTGATACGGTCGGCATCAACAGCCAAAACCAATGGAAGTTTTGGCCCCAGAAGCAGGGAGGTTCCCATGGCATATTACTGGCCCCAGTACGGCGTCGCCATCGAGGTCGACGACGATCCCTATCTCCTGCCTTTCGACGAAGAGGCGTTCCCCGATACGGCGGTCTACCACGTCACCACCGATGTTATCTGCGACCCCGAGTCGTTCTCGGCGCTCGCCCACCACATCGCGCGTACCCACAACATCGAGCTCCCTCACGACTTCGACGAGCTCATCTACTCGCGCCGCCTGATGCTTCACATGCTCTTTGGAGCGGACCCGTCCACGTTCGCACGCGTCTACACCACCAAGGACGCCGCATGAGTGCGAAGAAGCCGCCCCGCCTTGCAGGGCTGGGGCGTCGCAAGAAACTCGTCGTTGTCTGCCTGGCTATCGCCTGCGCCCTCATCGCCGTAGGGCTATACGCCTGGCAGTCGCAGCCCGTGCCCGAAGCGGGCGCCTCAGTCACGACGGCAGAGGGTAAATCGCGCCAAGAAATCCAGGATGAGCTCGACGCCATCGTCCGCGACAACATGATGACGATCTCGGTCGCGCCGGTCGCACAGTTACAGGAAGGCGGCAAGTTGCGCGTCAACGTGCAAAACGTCCAAGACAACAAGTTTCCCCAGCGCTTCCGCGTGATTCAAAACGACGAGACCATCTATGAGTCCGGTGTGGTCGAAGCCGGCAAGACGGTTGCGACCTGCCCCGCTGGCGATATCCAAGAAGGCGAGGCATATATCGAGATTCAGGCACTCGATGCCAAGACCTACGACACCCACGGCAATCCGACGCGCGTCAAAGTGCGAGTGACCCAGGCAGAAGGCTAGTGGCCGACGCACTCGCAGGGGCAGCACCCTGCCCCCATTCGTCCAACCATCACGGAAACAGTCCGCGACGAGCAGAAAGGATCAATTATGAACACACCCATGAACCTGAGCGGAGCCAGGGCACTCGCCGTGGGCGCAGGGCTTACGCTCGCACTTGCGATGGGTGCCGCGCCAACGGCGGCCATGGCAGAGGTGCGCGCTGGAACCACCGATGTGACGGTGAAGGCCGACATTAGCAATGTTTCGTTTAAAGCCCCAACGGTCATCCCCTTTGCCGCCAAAGCCGACGGAACGCTTGTAGGACCCTCCGACAAGACGATTACCATCGACAACCTCTCGGCATATGGCATCCACGTCACCAACATGAAGGTCACGGCCAAGAACGACTGGACAATCGTTGCAGACGCAAAGACGGGCTCGGCCCAGAACTCCATCGATTTTAAGGTTGGCCCCGATAAGGCAGAAAAGGATGCCAGCTCGGCGACTCAGACTACGGGCCTCGATCTTTCCAAAGACGCAAGCTTCGACATGAAATACAAGGACATTGCCGACGGAACGGACAAAATCAAGCTCAATGTGAGTGGCCACGTCGCCCGCGTCACGCGTGACATCTACCATGCCACCGGTACGGGAGATCAAGTGGCAAGCATCACCTGGACGGTCGAGCCCGGTGCGCACGCCACGTCCTAAGGCGATTGCACTGGCTGCCATCGTCGGCATCCTGGCGTCCGCACCTGCCATGGCCTTTGCTCAACAAGAGCAAGCGCAGGCGGCCACAGAAGTGACCGTCGACCTTTCGGGCCTTAATCGCGGCAGCCGTCGCGAGCCGCTCGCTCAGACGAGCGACACCCGGCAACTCATTGCGGAAGGCGTCGCCACGGTGGGAGCAGGACTGACGTGCCTTGGCCTGCACATCAAACACAACCAATAGCCGAGCACAACCGGAGTACGCGGAATAGATAGGAGAACCATGGCACCCAAAAACCTTTTGCCCGTTACCGCGCTCTGCAGCGCACTGGTGGGCGGTACGCCTCTCGCCGCTTGGGCGACGCCCGCCACGGCAAACTCCTTACCGCAAGCTCTGAACCCCGTGGCGAATTCGTCGGGTATCGTCGCCTGCCAACGTTTTTCGCTCGCACGCGCCACGGTCCGAACCTCGGGATGCCTTCACCGCAATACGGTCGACTCGATAGTCGTGGATATCAAGCGACCGGACAAGGAGAACGGCCCCCAGACAGGTTGCGCCATCTGCACATGGAAATCGGCTGCAGTCGACGCCGATGGCGACCCATGCGACTTAGAGCTGCGCATCGATATTGCCTCGGTCGATGACTCGGCGAACGGGGCGAAGGTCGTCTTCGACAGCGCCGCCCATGAAGAAGGAGGGGGTGTATGCCTGGGCTGCGTTCCCTCGAATGTCGATGGCGCGCAGCCCATCATCTCCTTTACGGCATCGCTGCGACTGACCAAGGCGGACACCGAAGCCATCGCAACGGGAGATGCGCCTTTGCTGTTCTACGCTGGCGACGCGGACGACCAAGAGGCTCAAAGCACCAGACAGAAGGGCTCGCTTAACCTCACGCGCGGATCAGATCCTGCCCCCATCAATATCGATACCCAGGCGCAAGGCGTGCAGCGCATTCTCGCCGATCCGGCGCTGCTCCAAATGACATGGCACGGAGTGGGGTCCGTCGGGATTGCTGCTCCTATATCGAGCGATAATGACAAATCCCCCAAAGACGAGGTCGCAGACGCACCGGCACATGTTGACGATGTAGACGACGCATCATCAGAAGACAACGCTGCGGCTCCCCTCGAGAAGCCAGACGGCACCGCCACCGAACTAGGCGATCCCCAACCGAAAGACGTCCTGGACTTTGCCGCTCCCCCAGATATCGACGAAGGCAACTGTTGCATGATGGTCGCGCTCGACCACACGGAAACCGTCGACGCCGCAAGCATTGAGCCAGTCGCTGCCGGTGCGCCCCGCCGCAAAAATGTCCTCATCACATTCCCCAATACCGTCGAGCTCGTCTTTTTGCCTTCGGGTGAAGTCATCGCGCCTACGGCACTTACAGCAGTGGGAGCAAGGAGCGCATCGAACGATATCCAAGCTATCTCGGCACTTGATGCCGCAACGACCGCCAAGTTACACCTTTATTCCGTTGCAGCAGACGGAACGCGAACCGAAGAATTCGACGGGACCAAGCTTTTGGTTCCTCGTCGCATCGGTATCCAAGAAGACTTCCCCTATCAAATGGAACTTGAAGGGTTCGATCGTGCACGAGATGCCGACATCATTGCCGCAGCCATCGACTCCCCGCAGCACCTCATGACGCTGCGCTTCGACTTTAGCCCCATCCTGTCCTAGACCGCTAACCGCTGCTTGGCTCGGATACTGAGCGCTCCCCTCCCCGTTCTGCTACGATTGCCGCGTTGGCATCAAGTACAGGAGGGTTCATGCCGGGTTTAGGGACGATCATCAACGTCGTACTTTTGATCGCGGGCGGTCTGCTGGGCCTCATGGGTGGGCGCTTCATTACGCCCCGCATCCAAGACACGCTCATGAAGGCGTCGGGGTTGTGCGTTCTGTTTATCGGACTGGGCGGCACCATGCAAAAGATGCTCGTTATCGATGGAGGGGCGTTGGCGACCACCGGCACCACCATGCTTATCGTCTCATTTGCCCTCGGTTCGCTCATCGGCGAGGCCATCAACCTGGAGGCCGCCATTGAGGACCTCGGCGAATGGCTCAAGCGCAAAACCGGCAGCGAAGGCGACAACGAGTTCACCAACGCCTTTGTCTCGGCATCGCTCACCGTGTGTATCGGCGCGATGGCCATCGTAGGGTCGATTCAGGACGGTCTGCTCGGCGACTGGTCAACGCTTGCCCTCAAGGGCGCGCTGGACTGCATCATCGTCTGCACCATGACGGCCTCGCTTGGCCGCGGCTGCATCTTCTCGGCCCTGCCCGTTGCCGTATTCCAGGGCACAATCACGCTTTTTGCCGGCGCACTCTCCCCCATCATGACCACCGCAGCCCTCGACAGCCTTTCGCTTGTGGGCTCCATGCTCATCTTCTGCGTCGGCGTTAACCTTATTCGACCTCAGACCTTCCGCACGGCCAACATGCTCCCCTCCGTCGTCGTGGCGGTCATCTACGCCCTCCTGTTCTAACCCCTCGGTAGATTTTTGGGACATGCTTTAAAATCCATCTTTCGCCAGTGCCCCAAAGGCCAACCCGCCTACAGGTAGATTTCTGGGCATGTCCCAAAAATCTATCTGAGAACGGTATCTCGAACACCTGTTTGATGCTGTGCTATGATATGAGGTCACCGACACCATATAGGGAGAGGAGAGGGCGGTGGCCGACCAGGACGTCAAGATGCTCATCGAGCGCATTATGGCCGAGGCCCGGACCCATCAGTCCGCCCGCTTCTCAAACGAAATCTATGCTGACGAGCCGATTCTCAAGACCGGTCGTCAGATGCAGAACTTCCTCCCCGACCAGTACCGCAAGATGCGCGAGATATCACGCTGGCAAGATGATCCCAAAGGCGGCGCGGGACGTTGGCTATCGGAGGCGGAGCTCTTTTACCGCCAAGGCCTGCTGATGGCCGACTTTGAGGACGACTGTCCCTACAACGGCACCTTTAAGTCGTACTTTCCCACCTACAACGCCATGAGCGACCGGCAGCTGCGTGGCTACTTTACCTGGCATGCCCAAGTGCGCCGCGGAACCGTCGAGGAAACGTCTACGTCCTTTGCCTTTCTGTATCTCTATGAACTGATTTGCGGCATTGGCGTAGATGACCCGCTCGATGGTTTTAACAAGATCAAGGCCTTTTGGGATGCCTACCGCGCCTTTGAGCCCGGCATCGACCGGTTTGCACGCGTGTGGTTGCAGGACTACGCCGTGTTCCACGGGCTTGACCCCAAGCTGCTTCGTGATTCTAAAACCGTCATGTTCGACAACGCCCTTATCGAGCTGCGGCGCGCAGCACGAGACCTCGTACCCGCGCCGACGCCGTCGGACCTGCCCCCCAAGCGTCGCAAAACCTCCGAGCCCACGCTCCCCCTTCCGCCCGATGAAGCGCATGAGGAGCGACTCATGGCTGCCATCGACGCACTCTCGACGTACAACCTGAATAACTCACGGCTCGACCGCAGCCGCCATCGCGACCTGCGCCACGTGGCATGCGCCGTGTATGTCCGCATGGCGCGCTACTATGACACGCACCGAAAGACCGGCATCGTAGCGAGCTTGTTTGGGGAGGAGACGGCCATGCCCTACACCATGTTTGCCTCGGCCGTATTCTTTGCGCCCGAGCGCCACGAGGACTGTGAATACCGCCTGGATCCTATCCATATCTACCGTTGCCAAAATGGCTTTTGGGAATGCATGCGCATCCACGGCAGCAGACAAAAAAGTAGCAAGCTCGGTGAGATGATGCGCGCCTGCGACCAACGCCTGCGCCTGGCGCTGGACCCCGCCCATCCCCTTAAGGAAGAAAAGGTCCCCAAATATCTGGCCAAGATTATCGATGACGAGATCGTGGCATGGCTTTCGTGGGACGCCGCACACCAGCCCATCAAGATCGATATCGATCTGAGCCAGCTGGGGCACATTCGGAGCGCCGCCGCACAAACGCGCGAGGCGCTTTTGATCGACGAGGAGCGCGAGGACAGCGCGCTTGCGGATGCCGAGGTGGCAGTTGCCGAGCGACGGGAAGCCGAGCCCGTGGCCGACGCGACGGTCGAGGCGGTCGCGGCACCCATTCGGCAGGACGAGGCCGACGAGCCGACTATATCCACCGAACACTTTGGTGTCGTGGCACCGCTTCTCGCGCCGACGCCCGCCTTCGCAGCTGCTGCGCCCGCTGACGCCACGAACGAACTCGCGCCTGCCGCAGACGCCTATCTCCGTGCGCTGCTCGAGCACAACGCAGTACAGGTGGAATCGGCGGTAGTGCAATCGGGACAGAGCGAGGACATGCTCGTCGATACCATCAACGAGGCGCTCTTTGACCTGGTGGGCGACACCGTAATTGAATTTAGCGCGGCAGGGCCGCAGATTATCGAGGACTACGAAGCAGACGTGAGAGGATACCTAGACCATGAGTGATACCGCATCCGCAGCGCCCCGCGTGCCCAAGCGCGTCGCTGCCGTCATTCTCAACTCGCTCAAGGGCGGTGTTGTCCCGCGCATTGGCCTTCCCTATATCACCGTGGGGCGCGAGGTCGAGATCCGTGCTCTGCTCACCGACCTGAGCCTCATCGCCGATGGCGGCGCAAGCTTCCGCTTTCTAGTCGGTCGCTACGGCGCCGGCAAGAGCTTTTTGCTCCAGACCATCCGCACGCATGCCATGGGCGAGGGGTTCGTCGTCGCCGATGCCGACCTTTCCCCTGAGCGCCGCCTACAGGGCGGCCAGGGACAGGGCCTTGCCACCTACCGCGAGCTCATCCGCAACATATCGACTAAAACGCGCCCCGAGGGCGGTGCGCTCAACCTTATCCTAGATCGCTGGGTCGCCTCGTGTGCCGATGCCGACGAGTCTGCCGTTAATGCCCAACTGGCCCCGCTCGAGGAAATGGTCCACGGCTTCGACTTCGCCCGTATGCTCCGCCGCTACCGCGCGGCCGTATCCGAGGGCGACGAAGAGGCCATGAGCCGCGTGACCAAATGGATTCGCGGCGAATACCGCACCAAGAGCGAGGCTCGCGCCGAACTGGGGTCCTCAACCATCATCAGCGATGACGACTGGTACGACTACGTTAAGCTCATTGCGCGCTTTTTGGTCTGCAGCGGCTACAAGGGCATGCTGGTGCTCATCGACGAGCTCGTGAATCTGTATAAGATTCCCAACGCCATCACGCGACAGTACAACTACGAGAAAATCCTAACGATGTACAACGACACGCTGCAGGGCAAGGCGCAGTACTTGGGCATGATCATGGGCGGCACGCCGACCTCTATCGAGGACCGCCGCCGCGGCGTCTTTTCCTACGAGGCCCTTCGGAGCCGTCTCGCTCAGGGCCGTTTTGCGCGCGATGATCTCAAAGACATGCTCGCGCCCATCATCCGCCTGCAGCCGCTCACCTACGAGGAGCTGCTGGTGCTCATCGAAAAGCTCATGCAGATCCATGCCGGCTACTTTGGCTGGACGCCCACGCTTACCGAGAACGACTTGGTGGACTTCCTCAAGATTGAGTTTGGCCGCGTGGGGGCAGACACGCACCTGACGCCCCGCGAGGTCATCCGCGACTTTATCGAGCTGCTCGATATCCTATGTCAAAACCCCGAAGCCAACGTGGCCGAGTTGCTGCAAGGCGTCGGTGGCGACGCGCTGGCGCCGGCAGCCGCAACAGACGACACCGGCACCGCAGACGATGACCGCAACTTCGCCGAATTCACCATCTAACCTGCCAAAAAGGGACAGGTTTATTTTGGCAGGTTTTATCTGGGCAAACGCCGATGTTGCAATTCGACGACCCATTGCCCGTTGCGTTTGATAGCCCGTTGTTGAGAGGAGGTCCCATGAACGCTTTTGACCGCTACGCCCCGTTTATCCAGGATTTCATTTACTCCCACGATTGGGAGAGTCTACGCTCTATCCAGGTTGCGGCGGCAGATGCCATCTTCAACACGCAAGACAATGTGCTCCTGACGGCATCCACGGCATCTGGCAAAACTGAGGCGGCCTTCTTTCCCATCCTGACCGAGTTTTGGGAGAACCCGCCCGCAAGCGTGGGCGCCCTCTACATTGGCCCCCTCAAGGCGCTCATCAACGACCAATTCGTCCGCCTCAACGACCTGTGCGAAGAAGCCGATATCCCCGTCTGGCACTGGCATGGCGATGTCTCACAGTCGCACAAGGCAAAGCTCATCAAAAAACCGAGCGGTATCCTACAGATTACGCCCGAATCACTCGAGGCACTCCTGATCCACAAGCACATGGCAATCCCGCGTATGTTTTGCGACCTGCGCTATGTGGTTATCGACGAGGTGCATTCGCTCATGCGCGGCGACCGCGGCGGGCAGACGCTCTGCCTTATCGAGCGCCTCTCGCGCATGGCAGGCGTGCAACCCCGCCGCATCGGTCTTTCGGCTACCATCGGCGACCCCGAGCGCACGGGCGCCTTTCTCTCACAGGGAACGGGACGCGACTGCGTCATCCCCCGCTTTGAGGAACCGCGCCGCGTGTGGCGTATCTCCATGGAGCACTTCTACAACTCGGGTCCCCAGGCGCAGCAGCGAGGATTCACGGGCACAGGTCCGCAGGAAGCTGAGGTGCTCGCATGCGAGCGAGTTGCGGCGGCACCACCCGCGGCACTGCCCGTCAGCACCCAAGATATGCGTCATAGCGGGCAACTCACACAGGAGGAACGCCGCCAACGTCGCGAGCAGGCACGGGGCAAGGCTGCCCCCAAGGACCGTCGCACCTCCTCAGCCCCCGAAGGCGAAGTCGACATCCCGCAGGCAACCGAACAGGCACTGCTCAACCCCACCGACACCGCACCCGACAACGCCGACCCCGGCATGGGCTACATCTTTGAGCATACGCGCGGCCGCAAGTGCCTGGTCTTTGCCAACTCGCGCGAGGAGGCAGAGGCCGTGTGCTCCATGCTGCGCAGCTACTGCGAGAGCCGGCACGAGCCCGACCGCTTTCTAATCCATCACGGCAACCTTTCGGCATCGCTGCGCGAGACGGCCGAGGAGCTCATGCGCGACGAGGAACAGGCGCAGACAACCGTCACCACCTCTACGTTGGAGCTCGGTATCGATATCGGCCGCCTGGAGCGCGCGTTCCAGATCGATGCGCCGTTTACCGTCAGCTCCTTTTTACAGCGCATGGGGCGCACAGGTCGTCGCGACCTTCCACCCGAGATGTGGTTTGTCATGCGCGAGGAAGAACCCGAGCCGCGCACGATAATGCCCGAGACCATTCCCTGGAAGCTCCTACAGGGCATCGCGCTCGTTCAACTCTATCGCGAGGAAAAGTGGGTTGAGCCACCCGAGCTCGATCGACTCCCCTACAGTTTGCTCTACCACCAGACTATGTCGACGCTCGCCAGTACCGGCGAGCTCACACCGGCCGAGCTTGCTCAGCGCGTGCTCACGCTCAGCTATTTCCACCGTGTCTCGGCCGATGACTATCGCATACTGCTGCGCCACCTCATCAAGATCGACCATATCCAGGTCACCGAAGGTGGCGGGCTTATCGTGGGTCTCGCGGGAGAGCGCATCATCAACAACTTTAAGTTCTACGCCGTGTTCCAGGAGAACGAGGAGTTTACCGTCCGGAGCGAATCGGCCGAGCTGGGCACGATTGTCAACCCGCCACCACCTGGCGAGCGCATCGCCATCGCGGGCCATTGCTGGATCGTCGAGGAAGTGGACTGGAAGCGCCACACTGTCTTTGCCACGCAGGTCAAGGGCCGGGTGCCGGCCTACTTTGGCGACTGCCCCGGAGACATCAATACGCATGTACTCGAGCGCATGCGCAAGGCGCTCAACGAGCATGCGGCATATCCGTATCTCATGGGCAACGCACGGGCACGCCTTGCGCAGGCTCGTCATACCGCCGAGATTTCGGGCGCGGGAATTAAACCGCTTATCAACCTGGGCGGCGACACCTGGGTGCTCTTCCCCTGGCTGGGCAGCTACGCCTTTCTGGCGCTCGAACGCATGCTCAAGATTAAATGCGCCGCGGAGCTTGGCCTTCGCGGGCTCGATCCGTCGCGTCCATACTTTATGCAGTTCAAGATGAAGGCCGACGAGGAGACATTCTTTGAGGTGCTCGCCGCCGAGGCCGAGAAGGACTTCGACCCCATCGAGTTCGTCTATCCCGGCGAGATGCCTTATTTTGATCGCTACGACGAGTTTGTTCCCGAGGAGCTCGTGCGCAAAGGCTTTGCCGAAGGCGTGCTCGACATCGAGGGTATGAAGCAACGCGTTCTCAGCTGGCGCGACCACACATAAAACGGGGCCGACTATATGAGTAGTCAATTTGGGACGGGGCTATTTTAGCTACCCCTGCCGCCAATCGGCCAACCCGTTCGCGCTACCTGCTTGGGTAGCTAAAATAGCCCCGTCCCAAATTGACTACTCCCAATAGGCTAGTCGTGAAGGACGATGCCAAGGAAGTCGGTGTCGAAGGGCACGGCTTCGGCAAAAGCGTAGTCGCCGTCGCTGGCGATGAGCAGGTAGTTCTCCTCGCCGCCGAACTCCGTATCGCCACATGGGACCACCCAGGCGTGGGCGAATACCTCGAGTGCCGTGGCGGCGCAATCGCGCAGGAACGTCACGTCGCTCCCCCTGTTCGCACTCACGATATTGGCAACATAGATGCCCCCGGGGTTCAGGCCGCCTTGCACCAAACGCAATGCCTCAACCGTCGCCGGCTCGCGCACGGGCTCGGCACCGCCAAAGCAATCGCTCACGACCACGTCGTAGCGACGATGGCCCACGCTCGTCACACCCAAATACGAGCGAGCCTCAGCGGTTATTACCCGCAGGCGATCGCCCGCCGCGCGCTCCAGCTCGTCTAGGTAGAACCAGCGGCGCGCCAGGCGCGTAATCTCGGCATCGTACTCAATGACGTCCATGCGCAAGCTCTCGTGCGACATCAACGCGAACTTGGGATAGGCAAACCCACCGCCGCCCAGCATGAGCATACGGTCGATACCATGCCCGTAAGCATCACGCATTGCGTCCTCGGCCTCAAACACATTGTCAAATGCACGATAGTACTCAAAGACGGGCTCCGCCCAACGATCGCCAACATAGCTCGCGCTTTGGTAGACGCCGCCCTGCACGAGCACACGGACCTCGTCACCGCCCTCATCGTGCACGCGTTTCACACGCGCCAACCCATTGCGGGTTCGCGCAACCTGCAGACAGGCAGCACGAACAGCGACGGCGGCCGCACCAAGCGCCGCGGCTCCCAGAGCAACACCGGCAACGACGCCAGCAGAAACACTCGGCCTGTTCATCTAGAGCTCCTTTTGCAGATAGAGTCCGTGGTCATAAAAACCCAAATGGCGATAGTACTCGCGCGTACCGATCGCGCTTATCACGTTGATGTGCGTATAGCCCGCGTCCCGAGCAATATGGCACGCACGCTCCACCAACGACCGACCCAGTCCATGGTGCTGGGCCGCCTGGCCTTGGTCGCCCACGCGTGCCGCCATGCCATACACGTGCACCTCGCGAATCATCGCCTCGTTCGGCATCGTCGGCAGCTCGTCCGCATGTGCGGCAACAAAAGCGCGAACGGGCAGAGACAGGCGCAAAAAGCCCGCGATCTTGCCCTCGGGTGTCACCCACTGCAAAAAGTACTCGCGCGTCACCGGCGTCTCGTAAGCGACCTCATCAAGTGACAGTTCATCCAGGTCGGCACCCGCCGTGCTGATCTCGCGATAGCGAATCTCGCGCACCGTCGCACCATTCCCCCGAGCAGCCAGGCGGTTCTCAACGAGCTGACGCAGGTTGGGTTTCTTGTTGCCCACCATGATGTCGTCGGAGCTAAAGTCGCGGATCATGCGGCTGATGCGGCAGAACGCCGGCGTCACCACGATATCGTCGGCCAGCACATCGAGCAGCTCTTCCTCGGTATAGGGACGCCACTCGCCGCGCTCATAGCGGCCCACCAGACGCGAACCCTCAATGAGCGCACACGGGTAGACCTTGACCTCGTCGGGCATAAAGGCCCCCTCGGTCATAAAGCGCTCGTAGTCGCGCTTGTCCCCCTCGGGTGTGGCGCCCAGTAAGTTGAGCATAAAATGCGCATGGATCTTAAAGCCAAACAGGCGCGCAAGCGAAAACGCCTGCTCGATCTGAGCCACCGAAATGCGGCGCTCGTTGATATCGAGCAGGTGCTGGTCGAGGCTCTGGATGCCCATCTGAATCTTGGTGCAACCCAGGCGGCGGATGAGCTTGAGGGCCTGCGGCGTTACAGCATCGGGGCGCGTCTCGATAACGAGCCCCACCACGCGATGCTTCGCCGTCTCGTTGACGCGCTGCTGACGCTCAAGCTCATCCATCGTGGCGGTCTGCCACTCGGCAACCTCGCCCCACGGCGTACCGGGTCCGTACAGACGACGCACCGCGCGGTTATAGCCACCCACGGCAGCATCCACACGCCCCTGCTCGTCGGTAACACCGCTCGCAAGCTCGGCCTCGTCGGTCGCAATACCGACGGCCCGATAGCGTTCGCGACGCTCCGCCACCACCGGCGGCAGGGCATCGGCGGGAGCGTCATCGAGCAGGCGCCCTGCCTCGGCACGGCTGATGCCCGGACGCGCCAACATGGGGTTGGCCGCCACGCCGGCCACGGCATCGTCATTGAGCGCGCGGAAGAGCTCCGACATAAACCACATCTGATACCCTTGCGGATAGTCGCTCCAGGTACCGCCAAGCACAATGAGCTCGATCTTATCGGTCGCATGACCCATCTGCGAAAGCGCGGTCAAACGGGCGCTCACCTGCAGATATGGATCGAAGCAGTTTTGCTCTGCACGGGCACACGCCGGCTCGGCATGTAAATAGCTTTTGGGCATGCGCAGGTCGTTGGGGCAAAACAGGCAATCGCCCGAGCACGGCCACGGCTTGGTGATGACGGTAATGGTTGCCACGCCCGAAGCCGTGCGACGAGGCTTCATACGCAGCACCTGCAGCAGTTGACGTTCCAGCTCGGCATCGACATTCCACCCAGCCCAACGAGCCGGCTCCTCACGTTTTACCCGCTGGTAGAACGGCAGCAGACGGCGCTTGGCCAGATCGCGCTTGTCGGCACCCTCGCGGTGCGCCTCGGCATGTATCAGTTTGACGAGCGCCTTGTCGTCCACGGTCTCGCCGCGACGCAGGGCATCGAGTATGTTCAAAATAATCTGTTCCATGACCCCATTGTAAAGGCAAAGGCGCCGGAGCCCGTCACGGCTCCGGCGCCTACATCAAACAGCGCGTATAAGCATCTATGTTTGCGGACTTAGCCCGCCGTCGTCATTCCGGATTGAACGACACGTCGCCCGAACCAACCTCAAAACGATACGTGGCGGACTTATCGCCATTATCGAATTCAAGATTCAAAATGGTCTCGCCGTCGTAGCCAAGCGGAAGGAAATCGCTCTCGAAGTCGCCACTGCCCAAGGTGAGGCTCGCCTTAAAGCCCGTAGAGTTCGGAACCGTCATCTCCACATCGCCCGAGTCCACGCTTACGTTCATCGACTTCGCGGGGGCCTGGTAGAGCTCGAACGTCACATCGCCCGAACCGACCTCAGCACTGAGCGCATCAGTCACGCTGCCCGTAAACTCTACATCTCCCGCACCCAGGAAAAGGTCGAAACCATCACAGGTGACACCGGCAATCTGCAGATCACCCGAGCCCACGTGCGCGTTGACTCCCTTCAGATGTTCGGCAACACGGCGCGGCAGCTCGACCGTAACTGTGCGATCGATTGCCTTACCGTCATCACTTCCAAACTGAGAAACCTTGAGCGTCGAGTCCTCGACGGATGCGATGTTTTGCGTCGCGGCCTTGGAGGCATCCATACCCTTGGCAACACGCCCCCGCTCGATAACGCGAGCCTTGTTGCCATCAACAACCTTGACGTCCACCGAAGCCGCATTGATATCGAAATCGAGGTAACGGAACTTATCGGCATCAAAGGTCGCACTCGAAAGCTGCTGAGGCTGAGCGGAATAGTTACCGTCATCCAAAAGATCGTCATCGTCAACCACATCGTCCATACCGGACAAGCCGGATGCAATAGTGCCGAGGCCCCACGGACCATCAAAATGAATCAATGTCCGCGAAATGCCAAAGACAAGCCCAACAATGAGCACAAACGCTCCGATGCCAACACCCAGGCGTACCTTGGATTCATGCGAAAGCTTCATCATTCGTCACCCTCTTTGGAAATCGGCTCAGCGGTGGCCGTGGTAGCCACGTCAGTATCAGGTTCCGCAGAAGTATCCTTCCCCTGGGCCTTGATCGCCACCGGCGCCGGACCAACCTGGATATCCCCGCGCGCCCAATCGCCATCGAGCGCACGCGCCACCCAGTGATAGATGGGAATCGTAAAGAAGATCAGTGCGGGAAAGGGGCTGCCACCAACCAGGAACATCAGCAAAAAGAACAGCAGCCAGCACACGGCCCAATACGGGAACGACTGGAAGGGGCCCTTCACCGGAGTCGAGCCAACTGCGTCGCCACTCGTCGCCTGCGCCGTAGCAGCATTGGCGGCTTGCGCACTCCAGCTTGCCGCTTGCGCCGCCTTGGCCGCAGCATCACTCGCCTGTGTTGCCGCTTCGGTGGCGCGTGCCGCCGCCTCATGGGTGCGGGCGCGCTCTGCCGCCTCGGCCTCGCGCTGGCTGGCGCGGTCCTCGTTCTCAAACTTGATATCGTCCTCGATCTCATCGCTCGGATTGAGCAGCTCGTCCAGACTCACGCCATAGAGCTTGGCGAGCGAGATCAGGTTCTCGGTATCGGGCGAGCTCTCCGCGCGCTCCCATTTACTGACCGCCTGGCGCGACAGCCCCAGCTTTCGCGCCAGCCCTTCTTGGCTAAAGCCCTTGCTGCGGCGAAGGTCGGCGAGCCGCTGCGCAGTTTCTACATTCATGGTTCCTCCTATGCTTTTGCCAGCCGTGCCGCCGGACCGTTTGTTTCTTAAGGCGCCTTGCACAGTTAAAAATCTATCCGCCACCGCCATAATCATGCCACCTATTTTAGTGAGATTTTTGACAACCGGCGGTTGCGGGCACATATGAGCTGCGGAAATGTGTCCAAACAAAGCATTGATCCGCAGCTCGGTTGTCCCCGTTGTGGCGTTAACGGTAGTATGGTCGTATTGTTTATTCCACACCGCCAACGGAGGGAGTTCCGCGCCGTGAACCGCGATTTCGCCTCATCGCTCATCCAGCTCAACAATACGTTTTATCGCGAACACTCCGCCTCCTTTTCCGATACGCGCCAGGCCCCGTGGCCCGGCTGGGTGCGCACCATGGATATCGCGCTCGAGCAGCTCGACGTCGCCACCATCGAGCATCCCGTCCGCATCTTCGATCTTGCCTGCGGCAATATGCGATTCGAGAACTTTGCCGCCGGTGGCACGCTGGCTGCCAAGGGCGTCGACGGCGCGAGCCCCTCGGCGGATGCCAGCTGCCCGTTTGAATTCTACGGCGTCGACTCGTGTCAGGATTTGGCCATCGATGCGCGCGGCCACGCCCTGCGCATTCCCAACCTGCACTTCCAGGAACTCGACGTGCTCGACGCCCTCATGAAGCTCAACCCCGCCGAGACACCCGACGTGCTTTTCGACGCGCCACTCGCCGATATCTCGGTGTGCTTTGGCTTTATGCACCACGTGCCGTCATGCGAGTACCGCGTACGCGTGCTCGACGCCCTGGTGCGCCAGACGCGCCCGGGCGGCATCATCGTCATCAGCTTTTGGGAGTTTATGAATGACGAGCGCATGGCGCGCAAGGCCGTTCGTGCCGAAGCCCGCGCCGAGCTCACCCCGCCGTTTGAGGGCTACGATTCCGCGCAGTTTGAAGCCGGAGACCACCTCATCGGCTGGCAAAACGACCGCCATGCCTACCGCTATTGCCACCACTTTGACGATCAGCAGATCACCGACTTGGTGCGCGGCGTCCGTACGTTCTACAAGAGCGGCGAGGTCCCCGTACGCGAGCTTGAGCGCTTCCATGCCGACGGTCGCAGCGGCGATCTCAACCGCTATGTGATTCTCAAGCGTCTGTAGGCACCGACAACTTACCGCCGAGCCGTATCGCAATTATCGGACAAACTATGCCCACCCTTTTTCAACCCATTGACAGAGCGCACGGCAATGCGTTCCACACTTATGACCAAGGAGCCTCATGGGAGCCGTCCACGTTCGCACGCCTAAGAACTTTGTGCTCGAGGAGCGCCTGGAACGCTACGCCGATGCAATCGAGACGAACCCCGAGGCCTATGCCGGAGATTGGCGCAAGGCCTGTGCGCCCGCAGGCGGCAAGCCCTTCGAGCAACTTTACCTGGATCTGGGCTGTGGCAAAGGAACCTATCTGATCGAGCGCGCCCACCGCGAGCCCGACACGCTCTTTATCGGCATGGACCAGGAGCCCATCTGCATTGCCTATGCCGCGCAGAAAATCTGCGAGCAGGAGCTATCCAACGCACTCGTCCTGCCCCGAGGCGCTGCATCGCTTCCACAGTTGTTTGCCGCAGGCGAGCTCGATGCCATCACCATCAACTTTCCCACGCCGCAGCCCAAGGCCAAGTACGCCAAAAAACGACTCGTCCATGTCGACCACCTAATGCTCTATCGCCCGCTCTTTTCAGCCGGCGCTACCGTCACGCTGCGCACCGACAGCAAGCCACTGCGCGACTACGCCCTGGGGCAGTTTGCCGCGGCAGGCTACGACACACTTTGGGTAAGTGACGACGTTCGCCACGACCATCCCGAGCATCCCGAGACCGAATACGAGCGCCGCACGCGCGAGATGGGTGCCGCCGTCTATGGCATTTGCGCCACACCCGGCGCGAAGCCCAGCGACGATGCGCTCGCGGCGGGCCGTATGCAGGAGCAAAGTCTTGCGTGCTACCTGCCCGATAACCTCGATGGGCTCACCTATGTACCTCTGGGCATGGAAGAGGCCGTCGAGAACTTTAGAAACCGCGCCCGGAAAGGCAAGAAGCGCTTGCCGCAGGAGTCCTAGGGGCTTTTGGCAGTCGCGGCATCGGCAACCAAGCGGCAAATAGGCGCCGACGGACGGTCCTCAAATCTAAGTGAGTAGACTTTTTGGCAATAGCCGAGCACAGTCTGCATGGCGAAAACTAAAACCGCAGGTAGAACCCTTGCGCAAAAGCCATGTGCTCGCGATATCGCAAAAAGTCTACTCACTTAGCTGACAGCTGCACTAAACGGCCGGGCGGAACGCCCATTTCCTGCATTTTCTCGCGCGCTGGCGCCCCGCGCCGCCGCTACGCCATAATGGATGGCGGACAATCGCGAGAGAAAGCAACCATATGGTACAGACCACGACAGATACCGCTGCCAACACCGTTTCCGGCGCCGGCGCTGCCAGTTCATTCTCGGGCGGCACGGGAACCGAGGCAGAGTTCGGTTCGCTCGGCGCGCTCTCCCCCACCTGGTGGGAGCCCGAGGACGGCAGCGAGCCCGAACCGTGGCTCACGCCCGATCAGGCCTTCGAGCGCTTCTTTGAGTGGACGAGCGATCGCGGTATTGAGCTGTGGGATCACCAAGAAGAGGCCCTCATGGACCTGGCTGCCGGCGATCACGTCATTCTGGGCACGCCGACCGGATCGGGCAAGTCGCTTGTCGCGCTGGGCATGCTCTTTATGGGCATGGCGCAGGGCAAGCGCTGCTACTACACGGCTCCTATCAAGGCTCTGGTCAGCGAGAAGTTCTTCGACCTTGTGCAGGTGCTCGGCCGCGATAACGTCGGTATGATCACCGGCGACACGCATATCAATACCAAGGCGCCCGTCATCTGCTGCACGGCCGAAATCCTTGCCAACGATGCACTCCGCGAGGGCGAGGGCGCCGACGTAGGCTGCGTGGCCATGGACGAGTTCCACTACTTTGCCGACCCCGACCGCGGCTGGGCATGGCAGGTGCCGCTGCTCACCCTGCCCCACACGCAGTTTATGCTCATGAGCGCCACGCTCGGCGATGTCACCGCGATCGCCGCCTCGCTCGAGGAACACACCGGCGCTGCTTGCGACTTGGTTGTCGACGCCCCGCGTCCTGTTCCGCTGAACTACGACTATGTGACGACCTCCCTCGAGGGCACCGTCGAGCTCGCCATGCGCCGCGGCGAGGCCCCGCTCTATATCGTGCACTTTAGCCAGGATGCCGCCCTTGCGACGGCACAGTCGCTCGCCAATTTTGGCATCGCCAGCAAGGAGCAGCGCGAGGCCATCAAAGAAGCAGCAAAGGGAACGAGCTTCTCGACGGCCTTTGGTAAGATTCTCAAACGCCTGCTTGGATGCGGCGTCGGCGTGCACCATGCTGGCATGTTGCCGCGCTATCGCCTGCTGGTCGAGCGCTTGGCGCAGCAGGGCCTGCTGCCCGTCATCTGCGGTACCGATACGCTCGGCGTCGGCATTAACGTACCCATCCACACCGTGGTGCTCACCGCGCTCACCAAGTTCGACGGCTACAAGATGCGTCGCCTGCGCGCCCGTGAGTTCCACCAGATCGCCGGTCGCGCCGGTCGCTCGGGCTTTGACACCGAGGGCATGGTCATCGCCGAGGCACCCGAGCACGAGATCGAGAATGCCAAGCTTATGGCCAAGGCGGGCGACGACCCCAAGAAACTCCGTAAGATCAAAAAGAAAAAGGCCCCCGAGGGCTTTGTCACCTGGAACAAGCAGACCTTTGAGCGCCTGATCGAGACGCAGCCCGAGACGCTCAAGCCGCGCCTTCGCATCACACACTCCATGGTGATTAGCGTGGTCGAGCAGGGCGGCGATGCCCGAGCCCGCGTACACGACCTCATCGAGACAAGCCTGCAAACGCCCGAGGAAAAGGCAAAGCTCGAGGTTCGCGCCGACGAAATCTTCGCCACGCTCATCGATTCCGGCGTCGTCGTGCGCACCGAGGTGCCGCCCGCACCCGACGCCCCGGCTGACGCCGCGCCAGACATCGACTATGCGCTGACGGTCGATCTGCCCGAGGACTTTGCGCTCGATCAGCCGCTCTCGCCGTTCTTGCTTGCCGCGTTGGAGCTGCTCGACCCCGAGAGCGAGACCTATACCATGGACCTCATCTCGATGGTCGAGGCTACGCTCGAGGATCCCAAGCAGGTATTGCGTGCACAGGAGCGCGCCGCGCGCGACCGCGCGATGGCCGAAATGAAGGCTGACGGCGTCGAATATGAGGAACGCCTGGAGCGCATCCAGGATGTCACCTACGAAAAGCCGCTCGAGGATTTGCTCGACGCCGCCTTTGACAAGTACTGCCAGGAAGTGCCCTGGGCAAACGATTACCAGCTCTCCCCCAAGAGTGTCCTGCGCGATATGCTGGAAAGCGCGAGCGATTTTAAGGGCTACATTCAAAAGCTTGGCATCGCCCGCTCCGAAGGCATTTTACTGCGCTACCTGGCAGAGGCCTACCGTTCTCTCGACCGCACCGTACCTATCGAGAAGCGCGACGAGCGCCTGTGCGACATTATCTCGTGGCTGGGCTTTGTGGTGCGCTCGGTGGACTCGAGCCTGGTGGACGAATGGGAGAACGCCGGCAACCCGGCAGCCCTCGACGCCGCGCCGCCGCAGGGAATCGACGAGGTCGTGGCGGACCGCCGCGGCTGCACGCTGTTGGTGCGCAACGCGCTCTTCCGCCGCGTGACCCTTGCTGCCCGCGGGCACGTTCGCGATCTGGGCGAGCTCGACGACGACTGGGGCATGAGCGAAATCCGTTGGCAAAAAGCACTCGACGCTTACCACGAGCAACACGAGGAAATTCTCACCAACGGTGACGCCCGCAGCGCCGCGATGTTTACCATCGACGAGAGCGACGAGAAGACCGATCACGTGTGGCACGTGCACCAGATTTTTGCCGACGAGGATGGCGACCACGACTTTGGCATCATGGGCGATGTCGACCTGGACGCCACGCAAGACGGTGGCGAGGTCATCTTCAAAAACTACCGCGTCGGCTTTATCGAAGACCTGCTCGAGGACTAGTCCCCATGCAAAGCGCAGCGACCGGCTCGTCTACACACGAAAACAGCTAGCGCCGGGGGCATCAAGGTGCCCCCGGCGCTAAACATGACATAATAAACTTGTGGACTTTTATCACATGCGGCCGCAGTAGGCATCGCGGGCGATGTTGACCAAGTCCTGCTTGGATACGGCACGTGGGTTGGACGGCGTACAGCGGTCGTGCTGGGCTGCCTCGGCGATGCCGGAGAGCTCGGTCTCGAACGCCGCCGACTCAAACTGCGGAAGGTCGGACAGGGTATTCTCGACACCCAGGCACTCGCGTAGCTCAAGCACGCGGGCAAGAAGCTCGTCGGCATCGGCCATACCCAAATCGTGAGCTAGGCGGTCATACGGCTCGCGATATTTGGGCTCGCTCATATGGAACCGCATCACATAGGGCAGCAAGATGGCGTTCAAGCGGCCGTGGGCCACATGGAAGCGTCCGCCCAGAGCATGTGCCAGCGAATGGTTAATGCCCAGGCCGGCGTTGGTGAAGGCGATACCTGCCGAGCAAGAGGCCTCGATCATGCGCGTACGGCTGCGCATGGCAAGACCGTCGCGATAGACCACCGGCAGGTCCTCAAACACAGTGGAGGCAGCCTTTACGGCGAGTGCATCGGTAAACGGCGTGGCGGCGTTAGAGACATAGGCCTCGATGGCGTGTGTCAGTACGTCAAGACCGGTATCGGCCGTGATCTTTGCCGGCACGGTCTTGGTGAAATCGGCCTCGAGCAGGGCGCCGTCGGGGGCCAGGAAATCGTCGATCAGCACAACCTTGTTCTCGCCACGCGTGATGACGGCAAAGTTGGTAACTTCCGAACCCGTACCTGCCGTGGTAGGAATGGCCAGGAAATACGGCTTGTCCAGTCCATGCTCGTGGGCGAAGTACAAAATAGCCTTCGTGGCATCGATGCACGAACCGCCGCCAAAGGCGATGACCATATCCGGCTGAACGCGCTCCACCACAGCGACGCCTGCGTCAACGAGCTCCTGGCTCGGATCGGGCTTGACGTCGGAATACGTCTGGTAGCGCGCGCCCGCGGGCAGGTGCTGAGCCATCTTGGCGACCATGCCCGAGGACTCCAAAAAGCCATCGGTGATAATCAGCACGTTGTGATAGGTCAGGCCCTCAAGATGATTGATGGCCTGCGACCCAAAAAACAATTCGGTCGTGAGCTTAAAGCCCTGCATGAGAGCCCCTTTCGATTTTTACATGGGAGTCGTCGCGTCGTTACCGCTCAACGGGCAAAAGAACCTCGGCGACAAAAAGATCTTGATTGTAAGTGGTCCAGTAGTCGGTCACAAAGCGCTCGAACACGCCATCGGCCGGCTTAAAACCGTTTGCGAGCGCATAATCGCGCACGCGTCGATGGGCCTCGCCGATATTCTCGAACGGACCCGTATGATACGTGGAGAGATACATGCCGCTTTTCACCGTCATGCGATTCTCCTCGGCAATGGGACGCAGCGCATGCTGCACGACCGTGACCTCAGAATGCTTCTGGGCGTGGTCGGGTTCGCAGCACGCATCGAAGCTGCTGTGATGCAAGATCACGGGGCCAGTGATCACGTTATCGTGCTCCTCGACAAACGAGGTGAAATCGAGGTTGATGATCGCATCGGCATGGTTGCCCCAGAAGTGATACGGCATGGCCAAAAACTCCTGGCCGGAGAAGTACTTGAGGCTGACGTCCTTTGGCTTGACCGAAAGGACAAAACTGGCCTCGTCGATAAGCCCCATCCAATCCCGAATGGTATGGCGGCACTCCTCAAGACGGGTCATCTCGCGCGTGCAGGCATCGGCATGAGCACCGAGCATTCCCTTGATCTTGTCAAAGCTCTGCGTCTCAAACAATTCGGAGACCTCGTCGAGCGAGAAACCCATCATCTTGAGATAGTTGATGATGGGAATGCGCAAAAGCGTCTCGAGCGAGTAATAGCGGTATTTATTATCCCCTATGCAATCGGGCTGGAGAAGATTGAGCTTGTCGTAATGGCGCAGCGTACGAGACGTGATACCGCACAGCTGGCTTGCCTCGCCAATACCCAAAAGCTGACCGTTGTGCAGCTCGTCATCGCTCACATGAGTCATCTTTACGCCTCCAGAACACGTTGAATGAGTACGGCATTCACATAGGTATCCAAAATAGGATTCACGTGGTCGCTCAGCTGGCGTTGCAACCCGTCACGCAAACACGTGAGTGTAGACAGCGAATAGCTTTGAATCTCACAGACATAATAACCAATCGAAGAGATGAGTTTTGGCTGCGTTATCGATCCCCTCACATGCTGCGCCGTCGCGGGAAGCTCGCACTGTGCGATATCGAGCATGCTTCGCAGCGTACCCTCTATCTCGTCGAGCACGCAGCACTTAACCGGCGAAGGAGCCTCCAGACGTCCCGACCAATCGCGCGCAAACGCCACAGGATCGGTCGCCTCCATCATGCGTGCGTACTTCTCGCGAATCACATTGCGGCCCGCCGCATCGGCAGCCACCACGTCATCGCGTACAGCCATGATGGACTCGCGAGGAAAACTCAGGTACTGGGCAACGCGATGGACAAAGAACCCCACCGCGTCGTCTTGGCAGGCGGCGCGTCCACTCATACCCTGAACGGTGTCGAAATGTACCCATTCAAGCTGCACGAGCTCCCGCAACGCAGAGATTTCCGCATGAGCAAGGCCCTTGTCTTCGAGCAACTTCTCGACCGCCGGCATATTGAAAAACGCCGACATGCCTTGTCGAAGTGCGGAGCATGACGTCCTGCAATCTCCCAATGCCAACCCCCTATCGGTATCCGCCTGCCGCAAGCGGACAGGCAGCAAGATACGGATCTCTCAACGAACCCTGAATGCCCAATGCAACATCGAGCAAAAAGTCACTGCCGCACGACGTCCAGCCAACCAAGCGAGCAGATGCACTAACCGTCTGGCAAAGCGCCTCGACATCATCTTGATTCACCTGCTCCACCGGCGCCGCGGCGATGGAGCGCACGGCATCGAGCACCGGCACAGGCGCGCACGCGCGCTCGGCAAGCGAGCGATACGCCCACTTGTAGTACGGCATGTACGTATGGGCGAGCAGATGAAACGCCGCCATGGCGCTTGTCAAAAACTCACTGCGCGCCGCCTGGGCAGCGACGGCATCTTTGCGCTTAAGGCAGCGCGGAAGGTTGTACTGACCCGCCTGCGCCATGGAGGCGCAGTGGGCAGCAAACTTCTTACGCATGACCTCGTCTGGATAAAATCCCTGGTACACCGCGCGCATGGCGGAGAACTCGCCACTCGGATCAGCAAAAACCTCGCCGGAGGTAACCTGAGCGAGAAGCTGCTCGGGAATGGCGAGCCACTCCTTTGCACACTGCGGTGCACGAGAAAGACCGGTGTAGAGACGATGGAACGCCTGCGTCTCAAAGACCCCCACGCGCTTGCCCGCCATCTGCGTCTGCTGGCGCGTAAAACCTTTAAAACTTACAGGCAAAAGGTCGTAGCGGCGCTGAAGCTCCGACCCCCACTCCTCATACACATCGGTAGAAAGCCACACGCAGAAGCCGGGACCAAAGTCGTGGTCGCGCGAAATCTCGTCGTCGAAGCCCAGGCATTCCGATCCCTCTCCAACGAGACCCAGCGCGGCGCGGTAACGAACGTCGCTCGGTAGCCCCTCGAATAGGGATGGCGCGTAGAGCTCGCAATACGAACGAGAAAGCTCAAGACCTGTCACAACTTCACCCCGCTTCCACGCGTTTGGCTACAAGAAAAACTAGATGCCCTTGAAGGCATTCGTGAGCTCGTGAATCATCTTCTGGAGCTCGTCGGCGTCGATGACGTCGTTGGGCTTGGCGCCTGCAAGAGCGTCGGGAGATACGTCGGTGCAGTTGCAACCCACCGAGTAGCTGATGCCCGAGACCGGATGGGGCTTCGAGTCGCAGCAGCCCGTGCCGGACGCGGCATCACAGCAACCGGCACTGGAAGCTGCAGCCTCGGTATGAAGCGCCGCCAGGTCGGGATGCCACTTGGCAAACAGCTCATCGTGAGCCACAACCTCGTCGGGCTCGATCAGGCCATTGACCACGCGCTTCACGTTGATGAGATGCTGCGGGCCCACGTTCTCGGAAACGGAGCTGCCGCCCCAGGTGCCGCAGCCCAGCGTGAGCGCGACGTCAAGACCGGTGATGACGCCCGTACCGCCCTGGGATCCGCCGGTGTTCACCAAGATGCGGGAAGCCGGCTTGACGGAGAACTTGCGCACCATGTCCTTATCGGTGGTGTGGATGCTCATGGTATGGCCGATGCCATTTTGCAGCAGCTCGATGGAGAGCTCGCAGGCCTCTTCCCAGTTGGAGACGGTATAGAAGCCCAAAACAGTGGTGAGCTTCTCGTAGGACAGCGGCCAGGCATCGCCCACGCCGTGCTGCTCGCCAATAAGCACACGAGTACCCTCGGGGATCGTGATACCAGCCGCCTGCGCAATCGACTGCGGGCTGTGGCCCACGAACTTGGGGCTCATGGAGTGACCGTTGCGGAAGAGCAGAGCGCAAACCTTCTTGCACTCCTCCTCGGTCATGAAGTAACCGCCCTGAGCGCGGAACTCAGCCATCACGGCATCGCGATTGCAGGTCTCGCAGATGATACTCTGCTCGGAAGCGCAGATCGTGCCGTAGTCAAACGTCTTGGAGGCAAGGATGCGACGGACGGCATCGTGCACGTTGGCGGTGCGCTCGATATAGGCAGGCGAGTTGCCAGCACCCACGCCCAGTGCGGGCTTGCCGGAGCTGTAGGCAGCCTTGACCATGCCGGGGCCGCCGGTAGCGATAATCATGGCAACCTCGGGAGCATGCATGAGCTCGTTGGTGGCAGCCATGGAGGAAAGCGTGATGCCCTGAATCACGTTCTCGGGGGCACCCGCCTCGACAGCTGCCTGGTTCATGAGCTGGATGGCCATGCCCGTGCACTTGGCGGCAGCGGGATGCGGCGAAAAGACGATAGCGTTACGCGCCTTGAGGGCGATCATCGCCTTGTAGATGACCGTAGAGGTGGGGTTGGTGGAGGGAACGATGCCCATCAGCAGACCAACCGGCTCGGCGATGGAGATGACCTGGTTCTTCTCGTCGGCGTCGATAACGCCGATGGTCTTCTTGTCGCGGATCTCCTCATAGAGCAAGGCGCTGGCGATATGGTTCTTGTACACCTTGTCGCAAACCTTGCCAAAGCCCGTCTCCTCGACAGCCATGCTGGCGAGCACCTGGGCGTTTTCCTCGGCAACCTTCACCATGTTACGGAGGATGCGGTCGATCTGTTCCTCGTCGTAATGAGCAAGCTGGTTCGCAGCGATCTTACCCTTGCGGGCGAGGTCGCGAACCGCCTGGATACTCTGAAGGTCGAAATCGTAGTCCTGCATGAGACTCCTTTCGAATCAATCGGATAAAACAGCTCGTGCGGACGCGCGATTATGCGGCGCCGCCGGGCAGGATGGACTCGACGGAGCCGTCGGGGCGCGGGATGACGTGCACGGAGATGAGCTCGCCCACGCGCTGGGCGGCGGCTGCGCCCGCGTCGGTTGCCGCCTTGACGGCGCCCACGTCGCCGCGGACGAAGACGGTCACGAGGCCGCCGCCGACGCGCTCCTTGCCGACGAGGGTGACGTTTGCGGCCTTGACCATGGCGTCGGCGGCCTCGACGGAGCCGATCAGTCCACGGGTCTCGATCATGCCGAGGGCCTGGGTAGCGTTAGACATTCTTGTTACCTCCTGAGTAATTTCCTTGGGTGCAGGCGCGCCTGCAGGTTTGGTAGCGGGTGCTTCCTTTGCGGAAAGCTCGACCTTGAGCGGCGCGGGATGCTCTTCGACCTCGCGCTGCGCCTTGGTCTCGTTCTCGTTGAGTGCAGGTGCCGCAGATTCCAATTTGGGCTTTGCAGCAGACGTCTTTGCAGCAGACGTCTTTGCCGCCGCGGGCTTTGCCACGGTCTCCTTTTTGGAAGCCGCCGCAGGCTTTGCGGAGGCCTCCTTCTGAGCAGCCGCCGGCGCAGATGTGGGCTCCTTCTTTGCGGCGGGAGCCTTTGCGGGAGCTTCGGTCACCTCAGGAGCTGCCTTCTTGGCGTTCTCCTGAAGCTTCTTGCTCCCGCCGGTACCGGATCCACGCGTTGCCATGGCTTACTTAGGCCTTGGCACCGGGCAGGATGGACTCGACGGAGCCGTCGGGGCGCGGGATGACGTGCACGGAGATGAGCTCGCCCACGCGCTGGGCGGCTGCCGCGCCCGCGTCGGTTGCCGCCTTGACGGCGCCCACGTCGCCGCGGACGAAGACGGTCACGAGGCCGCCGCCGATTTCCTCTTTACCCACGAGGGTGACGTTTGCGGCCTTGACCATGGCGTCGGCGGCCTCGACGGAGCCGATCAGTCCACGGGTCTCGATCATGCCGAGGGCCTGGGTAGTGTTTGCCATTTTTGTTACCTCCTATTTCGCAGAGATCTACTTGATGATCTCTACAACAGAACCGTTTTTAATACCGAAGGCATTTGCCTCTTCGGTGTCGATATGACAATCGAGGGCGCTCGTGTTGTTGGCACGCACGACCACGTTGTCAAGACGTCCGCCGCGCTCGCCGCCAAAAGCAATCGACACGATCTGGCCGTCATGAAGCCCGCGCTTGGCGGCCTCATCGCACGTCATATGAATATGACGCGCAGCAACGATGACGCCTTGGGACAGGGCAACGGTGCCATGGGGGCCAGCGAGCGTGATGCCCGGCGTGCCCTCAAGCTTGCCGCTCATGCGCACGCAAGCAGGAACGCCCAGCTTGAACGTATCGCCGCGCAGCACCTCAACCTGAGTGGACGGGCGCACGGGACCAAGCACGCGCACGCGCTCGATAACACCCTTGGGGCCCACGAGCGTCACTGTCTCTTTGGCGGCAAATTGTCCGGGCTGGGAGAGCTCTTTGATGGGAGTGAGCTCGTAGCCGGCTCCAAACAGAGCCTCAAGGTCCTCCTGGGACAGATGGACATGACGACCGGACACGCCAACACTCACCGTCAACGGGGCGGCATGCCCAAGAAGATCCTCAACCTGCTGCTCGCTCCAAATGCCGGTGTCCAGAGCGCCGCGAATAAGACGCTCGATCTCCTCGGCACTCATAGCGGCCTCGTGCCCCTCGTGATGCTCGGGCTTGCGGGCAACAGGTGCCTCGTGATGCTCGGGTGCAGGCTCAGCCGTCTTGTGCTGCGTCGCTGCGGGCGCGGCACCAAAGACCAGCTCGACGCCCAACTCAGCAGCTTCGTCTTTGGCCTGCGGGGTCACGATGGTGTTGTCATCAATCGCCAGCACGCCACCATGCTCAGCCGCCGCCTTCACGTCGGCCGCACTGATCAGTCGTTTCATCTCTTCCTCCTTTCCTACAGACTCACGTCTTCGTCGATAATTCCTACAATGGCCGCATCCACGGGTGCGTTCTTACCAAAGGTCTCGCGCATGAAGTGGTAGGCAGCCGAACCCGTAGCCACAAGCACACGGTCTCCGGTGCCCGCGCTGATGGTGTCGACGCACACCAGGCGACGTCCGGATTCCGGGCCGTCGATGACCTCGACGCGCATCAACTTCATGCCGTCGAGCTCCTCGTACTTACGGGTCGCCCAAATGGAATCGATGAGCTTACAGATGAGCATTGGCGCCGTCCCCTCCTTCCTTGATGCGTTCCAAGCACTCCATGACCTCCGCCGTGTCTCCGGCGATGGCCAGAAGAATCATGTTTTGCGGGCAGCTCCCGCGAATATCCGTGACCTCGACGCCCGCCGTCTTCTCGGCGATGTCGCTCGCAACAACCATGTCGATGAGCTTTCCCTGCACAAGGCCCACGGCCGCCGGCAGGAACTCCTCGTTCCAACGATTGCCCGAACGCTGGCGCAAGATCGCCATCGTGCCGGGAGCAGGCGCCTTGATGACCTTGATATCAAGCATCGAGGTCACCTGCGGCAGCAGCCTGGCATCCCAAGGCAATGCCCAGCGGCGTCACGAACATGGGGTGGTTGGGCTTGTGCACCGGGATACCCAGCGCCATCTCAACCGGAGCCTCGATGCCCGTGAGCTCGGCCGTACCGCCCACCAGAACAATCTCCGGTACGTCATAGCCATCGATGGCACGGGCGATAATGCTTGCCACCTTGTCGATCGTGGGCTTGACGACGGGGAAAATCTCACGGTGATGAGCAGGGTCGCGTTTGTAGAGCTCGGCTTCGTCAAAGCTCATGCCGCGAGCACCGGCCAGCACAAGGGAGAAATGCGTTCCGCCCGTAGACTCGTCGATGCACTCCACCACGCGGCCGTTCTGAATGACGGAGATGCCGGTGGTGCCACCGCCGATATCCACCACGGCGCCATCGCGCGCACCGATGAGCAGATTTGCGGCCGTGGGCTCGTCAAAGACGGCAACCACGTCGAGCCCCGCTCCCTCGGCGACGTTTTTGACAACGCCGCCGTCGAGACCCTCGGTTCCCGGAGGAAGGGCCACGGCACAGGGCTCAAGCTCGCGCCCAAGCTGTTGCTCGAGCTCTTCCTTGAGCTCGCGCGCGATATCGACCGCGCCCATGTAGTCGACGACCATGCCGTCCTTGACCACACTGGCAAAGCGATACGCGCAGGCCACAGGCTCACCCGCGGCGTCAACCACAGCGAGCACGATAAATGCGGTGCCCACGTCGAGGCCGCAGTACAAGGGCTCGTCGGCGCTTACCGGGCGCGGGCTACCCACACGATCGAGCAAATCTTGAAGGCGAGCGTTGGCAGCCTCGAAATCAACCATGGCGCGCCTCCCCTGCGACCTTTTCCAAACACGTAGCCAGGCATGCACGGCAGCGAGTCACGCTTTGCGCCCACGCGTCTACGCTGGCATGGCCCTCGGCCGTCATCTCGCCCGCAGCCTGCGCCCAAAAGCGCTGCGTGCGAGCAAGCTCGGCATCGAGCAGCGCCATCTCGTAGTAGAGCGGGTGCACTGCCGCGGAAAGCGGCGGGAGCACGGGTGCCGACGGCACCTCGCCTGCGGTCTCGCATTCGGAAAGGAGACCGCCCAGGTCAGTGTGGTTTTGCCACAGGGTTCCCAGCGCGTCGCACACGTGGGCGATATCGTTTTCGATTCCCAGGGCGTTGCGGCCCAGCATGCGCAGGCGAGCGCCCAGGACGACGATGTCGTCATAAAACGAAGCCAAGGCGTTCTCGGCACGCGCCGCCGCAAGAGCCGGGTCGGTCACAGCGGTGCCCGCAGTGCCGGAAGCAGCTCCGTAGCCCTCATTGAAATCGATATGGAAGTCGATGAGGAACTGACGGGCGCTCGGGGTGAGCTTGGCATCCTCGGGCAGCGTATAGCTGGAAAAGTGTTCCCGGTTGTACGCGCCGCGCAGCTCGTTTTCGGTTACATAGAACATAGGTGTCTCCTCCTTTCTGGTTATCGGTCACTCGTTGGGTGCGAGGTTTCGCACCCAGTCCAATAATTCGTTCACGCCCTCGCCGGTTGTTGTCGAAAGGCACAGGGCCATATCGACGCCAGCATCCACGAGCCTGGCCAACCCTTGCTCGCGTTCCTCTTCGCTCAGCAGGTCGCACTTGGTAAGCACGCCCAAGCAGGGCTCGTTGAACGCACGGGCAAAACCGCTCGAGTAGAGCGTCTCGCCGCTCGCCCCGTCGATCAAAAGGAGCACCCCGGAAGCCTGGTTTTGCGACAACATGATCACGATGCTGTGCATCCAGTGGTTCTCGATATAGCTCCCCGGAACCTCGAAGCTGCGCGAACGATACAAGCAATCTTCCCGATGCTGGTGGTCGGAGGGCTCCCCCTCCACCAGATCGGAGATCGTCGACTTACCCGATCCGGGCAAGCCGATGATCATAAGGCGATCTCCCATCACGACCTCGTGACCTCATGGGCACGAAATCCCAGGCCGTCATGAAGAACGCGAACGACCTCCTGCATCGACGTCTCGACGCTTTGCACGTCGCCCAAGACCACCACAGCACCGGTAAAGCGATCGAGAAACCCGATGCTCACCGGAGCCGCCTTCGCGGCGATATCGGCCGCGATAATGGAGGTCTCCTCCGGCGACAGCGTGAGGATGCCGATGGATTGGCCATGCGGCACGCCGATGCGGTCGTAGATATCCGGCGCGGGAGACGCGATGACGTGCGCCAACACGACTTCCTTACCGTCGACCGACTCTTGGATGATGCGCTGAAGATGTTCCATGCCCCACCCCTAGTGCCGAACGAGGCTGACCTTGAAGTCCGCCTCGGAGACCCAGCCCTCGATGCGGTTGAGGTCGTCCTCGGAAAGCGACGGGTCGCCTTCGATCTCGTAGTCGCGACCAAGCTGCGCGTACTTGCCCACGCCCAGCTTGTGGTACGGGAGCAGGTCCACGCCGTCGAGGTTCTTCTGGTAGCGATACGGAGTGAAGAACTCGATCATGGCGTCTATCTCGGCCTTGTCGTCGTTCACCCCGTGAAGCAGCGGCATGCGCACGCGCACGTTAAAGCCGTTTTCCAGCAGGGCGCGGATGTTGGCGAGAATCTGCTCGTTGTTCACGCCGGTCCACTGCTTGTGCTTGACCGGGTCCATCTGTTTGATGTCGAACAAGAACAAGTCAACGTAGCGCGCGATATCAAGAATCGTCTCGGTCTTGGTGTAGCCGCATGTCTCGATCGCCGTGTGGTAGCCGCGGTCCTTGCAGGCCGCAAGCAGGGCGCGGGCGGCCTCGGGCTGTGCCAAGACCTCACCGCCGCCCAGGGTCACGCCGCCGCCGGACATACGGTAGAAGTCCGCATCCTGGTCCATGAACGAAACTAGGTCGCAGATCTTGCGGTCCTCGCCCATGATGGAAAGCGCCTTTTGCAGGCAGGCCTTCTCGCAGGCGCCGCAGCCCAGGCACTGCTTGGTGCGGTCCACCACATGCTCGCCATTGACGAGCCGGTGAACCCCTGCGGGGCACGCCTCGACGCACGCCCCGCAGTTCACGCAAGCAGTCTGCTTGAACATGACCTCAAAACCACGATGCTGACTCTCGGGATTGGAGCACCACTTGCAGCGCAGAGGGCATCCCTTGAAGAACGCGATGGAGCGAATGCCCGGGCCGTCGTACATGTTGTACTTCTGCGTATTGAAGATGCGCGCGCGGCGCTCGAGGCTCTCTTCCAGCTGCTCGCTCATGTGCGTCCTCCTTTCCGTTGGGGTTGCGCCCATTTGGGCTTGAGTGGTTACGTGCTTAGAGCTTGGTCAGCATCGTGCGGCTGATGATCTCGTCCTGAACGTCCTTGCACAGCTCGACGAAGAACGCGCTGTAGCCGGCGACGCGAACCACAAGGTCGCGATGCTCCTCGGGGTGAGCCTGGGCGTCGAGCAGCGTCTGGTTATCCAGGTAGTTGAACTGCATCTCGCCGTTGCCATACATGCAGGCCGTGCGCAGAAGCGTGACCAGGCCGTTTTCTCCCTCGGGGGTATCCAGCAGGCCGGCCATGAGCTTGAAGTTGTGCACCATGCCGATGTTCATGCTGTCGTTGCTCATCTTGGAGACCGACTTGATGATGGCGGTAGGACCGTTGTGGTCGGCACCCTGGGTGGGGCTGATGCCATCGGACAGCGGCGTCCAAGCCTTACGGCCGTTGGCAGAAGCGCCGGTCATCTGGCCAAACGGGGTGTTGTTGGAGATGGACAGCGTGCCGTGGGACAGGCGCGAATACAGGGTCTTGAACTGGCTGTGAATGTGCTCGGTGAAGTAGACGATGTCTGCCACGAACTGATCGGCGTAGTCGTCGTCGTTACCGTACTTGGGAGCGTCCAGGCAGTCCTGGCGCATCCTCTCGTAGCCCACGAAATCGGCCTTGAGGCCCTCGTTGAGCTCGCACAGTGTGTACTTGTGGTCATCGAAGACGAGCTTCTTGATGGCAGCCATGGAGTCGGCGTAAGTGGCCAGACCGCTCCACACAACGCCCGGTCCGAAGTTGTACATAGCGCCACCGGCAGAGACATCCTTACCAGACTCCATGCAGCCCTCGAACATGATGGACATGAGGGGCTTGGGAGCCATGTCGCGGTGCACGCGCTGCGAAATCACCGTCATGACGCTCGTCCACTTGGTGATGTAGTAGATGGTGCTCTTGACCGCAGCCTCGAACTCCTCAAAGGTGTGGAACTGATCGAGGTCGCCCAGATCGGGGGTAACCTGCTTGCCATACCACAGGGGCACGCCATGGTTGAGTGTGAGTTCGATAGCGATCGGCCACTGGGTGTAGGAGGTGGAAGTCCACTGATACAGGCGGCCGGACTTCTGCGGCTCGACGCAGCCCATCATGCAGTAGTCGCGCGCATCCTCGACGGAGACGCCCTTGGCGAGCATCATCTTGATGTGTGTGTCGTCAAAGTGGCAGGCGGGGAAGCCCATGCCGGAGCGAACGACGTCCACGATCTTACGCAGGTACTTCTCGGGGCTCTTGTTGTGAATACGGCAAGCCAGGGAAGGCTGGTAGATCTTGACGTGACGTACGGCGTCCATCAGCAGGTAGGTAAGGTCGTTGGTGGCATCGGCACCGGAGCGGGTCACGCCGCCGAGCGTCATGTTGACGAACGGCTGGTATCCAGCGAAGAACTTAGAAGCGTCCTCGGAGGTAGCCCACATCATCTCGCTCATCTTGATGAGCATGCAGCCGGCGATATCGAAGGCCTGATAGTCGGTCAGGTGGCCAGCCTCTTTGTCGGCCTTGTAGAAGGGATACATATACTGGTCGACGCGGCCGATGGACATACCGGTCTGGTTCTCCTCAACCGGCAGCAGGCTCTCGACAACCCATACGGACTGCACGGCCTCCCAGAAGGTGCGCGGCTTGTGAGCAGGCACGTTCTTAAGATTCTCGCAGATCTGCAGAAGCTCGGCGCGGCGCTTGGGATCGCTGCACTCCTGGGCCTTCTGGCAGGCGAAGTCGGACAGACGACGGGCGTAGATCATAACGCCCTCGGTGGTGTCGATAACGGACTTGTAGAAGTAAATCTTGTCCAAGTCCTCGGGGTTTGCGTAGTCGAGATGCTTGAGGTGCTCGCGAGCCTCGTCCTGGATGTCCTGCATGCCCTTCTTCATCAGGATGACGTCGTAGCCGGGGTTGGAGTCGCCGCCGCCGTTTACCTGGTGATAGGAGCAGTCGGAGACAAAGGACTCACCGGAGAGCTCCCAGCCGCCGCACTCGCGGTACTGATCCTCGCAGACCTCGTCGAGCGACTTGCCCTCCCAGAACGGGAAGAGCTCCTCGCGCATGTATTTCTTGTCCTCTTCGGAGATGTAGAAGGGGTCCTGAGCGCGCGTGCCGATGGTATCGAGCTCATCGCGCAGCCAACGCCAGGCGATATCGGGCGAGAAGGCGCCAGCGCGCGGAGCACCCGTGGGGTTACCGACGATAAGCTCGTCGTCCTGGATGATCAGCGGGGCGGTCTCGCAGCAATAGCGGAAGCACTTGGCGCGCAGCTCGATCTTGGGCATACCCGGGTTCTTGCGGGTGAACTCGGTGACGGCGCGGGCACGGAAGGTGGTGATGGAGGGCACCTGCTTGAGAAAGTTCTGCTTCAGGCGAACATGGCGCTCGGTGGGGCCGTTGGGCACCTCGGTGCACTCGGCGTGGACAGCAGCGCTTTCCAGCGGACGATCAAGCTGGTCGGCGACCTTGCTGAACATCGCGCGGACATTGGCGCGCTGCTCTTCGCTCATGTCCTTGGTGGCATCGGACAGTTGCTTGGCAAACTCTTGAATATCCATCGGTACTCCTTTTCTTCTAATCGATCATGTTTTTAAGCAGGCTGGCAAACCATTCGTTGTCCTGTGGGGCAACGTCGGCTGCCGGCTGCTGTTCAGTCTTATGTGCGGCGATCTTCCGATCCGGCACCCGATTGAGTCCGGCTTCCTCGAGAAGAGAGAGGTCAGAAGACTCGAGGCTGCACCCAACCTGGCGCCGGCGGATAAAGTCGCGATAGGTCACGCCCAGATTCGAGGTGGTCGCGCTTTCCCAGCCGGTAACAGTGAGGGTCTTGGGCAGCGTGGAGCGGCAGCCGGTGGCGCCCATGCCGGTACCCACATTCACGAGGATGCGTCCCACCGGCTTTTTGAGCACAAACTGGCGAACGACTTCGCCATCACGCGAGAAAATCGAAAGCGCGTTTCCTGAGCCGCTGTTCAAGATCAGCTCGATGCACTTCTCGCAGGCATCGCGCCAGTTCTCCTCCACGTAGTAGGACAACACGGGGCCGTACTTGGTACGCGAGAAGTAGCTGCGCTCGGAGACATAGGGCTTCTCCGCCACAAGCACGCGCGTGGAGGCGGGTACCGCGATATCGGCACGGCGGGCCAAATCGCACGCCGATTTGCCGATGAGCTCGCGGTAGGTGCGTCCGTCCTCGCGAAAGCACACGTGATAGAGACGCTGGCACTCCTCGTCGGAGAGGAAGTAGCAGCCACGGTGCTTGAGCTCGGTCTTAAAGGCTTCGTCCACGGCTTGCTCGACCACAACCGACTGTTCGGCGCCGGGTAGCATGCCATAGCAAAACGATTTGCCGTACACAACCTCCTCGGCGCACAGGGCCAGGTCTGCGGTTTGCTCCACAAAGACCGGGTTGTTGCCAATGGAAGCGCAGTACACATCCTTGCCCGTAGCATCGGTCACGTGGATATGCTCGCACTCGCGAGAGTCGATCAGCACGCGAACGGCCGGCTGCGCTGCCAGCCACTCCTCGCCCTCGGGGGCATAGAGCTCCAGATACGTGAGAGCGTCGAACGGATAGTGGCACTCGACGGCAATATTGCGCACGTCCTCGATCACGGCTTTGCAAGTGGCATGCGTGCGCTGACGAGCCGAGAAGATGATCGGACTCTTGGACGCAACGGCACACACGAGCTGCGAAAGCATCGTGGGGATGCACAGCCAGTCGGGCAGAAGCGAGACGACCGTACCCTTAGAGATGCCCACCTCGACGGAATGCGTGGTGCTGCGCGAGTAGAGCTCTTGCGTGGGCGCCTGGGCGTATACATCGTCCAGAAGCTCGGTGAGCACCCACTCGATAAGCGTCTGCTCGTCCTCAGCGTTGCCGTAATCGCTTTCGGCTACTGCCAGCTGGGCATACGAAGCGGCATTGGGCAGCAACTGCTCGCGCAGGGCCTGCAAAAAACCGTCAACAAGCGTGCCGGGCAAACCCTCGAGGACTTCCCTCGACTCCTCGGCGTGCTCCAGCAGGATGCGCGCCTCCTGAACGGAGCGAAGATCGGTGTCAACAAGGGACATGGCACACCTCCTTAGTAGGGAAGCAGGTTCTCGAGACGGTAGCGGTCGGTGATCTTCTTCAGGTCGGGGTGCGGGCGCGGGATGACAACCGAGCTGTAGACCTCGGCGCCCAGGGCCTCGACGGCCTCGACACCCGCATGGACAGCCGCCTCGACAGCCGAGACATCACCCTCGACGAGGATGGAAATATAACCGGATGCGGTGTTCTCGTAACCGATCAGGTTCACATCGCCGGCTTTGCACATGGCGTCGCCCGCCTCAAGAACCCACACGAGGCCGAAGGTCTCGATGGCACCGAATGCGTTGCCTTTGCTTTCAGACATCAGGACCTCCTAAAAATCTACGTCGTGGACGGAAACAACATCGCCAATAGGCGGAACGGGGCGCTTCATGACGTTTTGCGCCGTGACCTTGCCGATAGCCGATGCGGCCTCGACGCCTGCCTTGACAGCGGCCTCGCATGCAGCGACATCGCCCTTGACGATGACGGTGACGAGCGTGGAGCCAACGTTCTCGTAGCTCACGAGCTCGCAGTCGCCCGCCTTGAGCATCTTGTCGGCGGCTTCCAGAGCCGGAACCATGCCGAGGGTCTCAATGAGGCCGATAGCCTCTTCGCCGGTATAGCGCATGGGGTAGCTCCTTTCCTATTTGATGTAGGAATTGATGGTGCCGCGCTGCTCTTGGTCAGCGCTGTAGTAGACACGGACCTCACCCGCACCGTCCAGGTCAAAGCGGGACTCGCTGATCAGACCGTTCTTCTCGGCGGTCATCAGGGCCTCCTGCATCTTGGGCTTGGTGAAAGCGCTAAACGAGGAGTACTCACCCTTGAGGACCTCCATGACGTCGTCGGCGCAAGCCTCGTCATGACAGGTAAAGTACTTGAGCATGGCGTAGTTCAAAGGCAGCACGTTACTCACCATCCTTCTTCAAGAGGTCCATCGGGTTCACGGCGATCAAGAAGATGCCGATAAGGTTAACGATGGCAGCGACCCAGGCGATGGGAGCCAGCGCATAGCCGTCAAAGCCCATGACCAGGCCGAGGATGATCCAAGTGGCAAGCGGAGCGGTGAAGGTGTAGGTACCGTTGATGGCCATACCCAGGGCGGTGCCGCACATAGCGTTGGCGCGGTACCAACTCATGAAGGAGAGGTAGGCGGCGGCGCCGGAGACGGCGAAGAAGATGACGGAGGGGCCGTCGGTGAGCGCCTGGGCAACATAGGTGTAGCTCTGGGCAAGGGTGCCACCGCACACGAGGGTGAGGATCGGCAGAACGATGATCAGGTTGCCGATGCCGGAGACGAGCTGACGGATATTGATGGCGATCTGCGAGTCGATCATGCAGGTGGCGTAGCCGCCCACGCAGCCTTCGATACCCCAGCACAGGGCGGCGAGAAGAGCCAGGCCCAGACCAAGTGCCATACCCGGTGCAGCCTCGCCGGTGAGGCCGGTGCTTCCGATCATGACACCTGCGATGACGCAGATCACGATACCCGCGATAACACGGGGGCCAAGCGGCTGCTTGTAGAGGATGCGAGAGAGGATTGCGCCGATTGCGGGGTTTAGAGCCGCGATGGGCACGGCAAGGGTGCCGGCCTGAGAAAGCGCGATAACGTAGGCAGCAGAGGCAATGGGGCCGCCGATGAAGGCAGCAAGGATCACGATGCGACCGGGCTTGGAGGCGATGCAGCGACCCAGGTCGGCGATCTTGCCCTGCTTGAGGGTAACGAGCGTGGCCCAGATGGCGCTCAGGGTATCGTTGATGCCCGAGGCAATCGTAGGCAGGATGAAGACGACGACCAGGCTGGTAGATGCGAGCGCACCAAACCAATTGCCCCAGACGCCAAAGAGCTGACCACCAGTAACGAAGGCAGTGTACAGCGCGTACATTATGCTGGAGAGCGCCGCGATAGCGATGCCTTTCTTGAAGAAGCTTGCGTCGAGCGCCTTCTTCTTTTTGATCGCAAGTGCGCGATCAGTTGGAGCTGTTGCGGTTGTTTCCATGCAAGCGGTCTCCTTTCCATCATTGATCGTTTGTTGGACACAGGTGTCGACTCCCATGGCGTTCAATGACTGAAATGCTAGAAATTGACGCGGGCGTGAAAGAAAGGAATCGACCGTATGTATTCCGTGAACGGCATTAGCCTGCGTTTTTTGACCGTTTGGCGCTCATGAACGGTCAAAAACGGCCGCAAACGGCATAAGTGCTTCCATTCTCATATCATTTGTCGGCAGCAAGGTTATCGCTCACACCAAGGTGCGCGCACATTAAATCCCCCCCTGACAAACCGAAGGCTTCTCTAATGGCAGCTGAGATTCTCCCTGTTAAAAGTGATAATCGACCGCAAATCAAATGAGGATTCCCCTCACATTGCGAAGCAATTTAGAAACAATTACCTAACGTTAAAGTGTCGAAACCAGCACACAAAAAAAAGGACCGTATCGCGCACGACACGGTCCAGAACACAGCAGAAGTCCATGGGTTGTTTTGTCATATTTTTGGGACATGAAGACTGCTCCCCCGCACCCCAAAGCTGCATAGCGGCGTTGAAAAAACTAGGCTTCGCCGTCCTTTCGCATGGTCTCCACCTCGTCAAACGCCGCCTTCATAGTAGGATTACCGCGTGTGAGGCGTTTGATGGTCAAACCCTCGGCCTTCTTGTTTGCCAAGCGTAGATTGTTCTCGGAGGACAGCAACGCCTCCTTGGTTTTCTGCAGATGGCTAATCGTCTTGTCGATCTCATCGATCGCCGTTTGGAACTTGCGGCTCGCGATCTCGTAGTTGCGACCGAAATCATTCTTGAACTTTTCCATCTTGGCTTCGAAGTTCGTGACGTCGATATTCTGCTGTTTGTACTCCGCCAGCTCCTGCTTATAGCGCAGCGAACCCATGGCGGCGTTGCGAAGAAGTGTAATCATGGGAATGAAAAACTGTGGGCGAATCACGTACATCTTCTCGTAGCGATAGCTCACGTCGACTATCCCTGCGTTATAGAGCTCGCTCTCGGGCTCGAGCAGCGTGCAGAGCACCGCATACTCGCAGCCTTTCTGGCAACGATCGTGATCGAGTTTCTTAAAGAAGTCCTCGTTTTTATGCTTGGTCGCAGTCTCGTCGTTCTCGTTTTTCATCTCGAACATAATCGAAATGACCTCGTTGCCGCTCGCGTCGCACTCGCGGAAGATAAAGTCGCCCTTGGTACCCTCGGACGCATCGTTATCTTTCTCGAAATACGCGTTAGGAAACGCCGTCATGCGCAGACGGTTAAACTCGGTCTCGCAGTGCTGCTCGAGCGACTCGCCCACCATCTTGGTGGACAGGCGGACCTTCATGTCCTTAAGGCGTTCAATCTCTTCATCCTTGTAGCGAATCAGGTCATCGCTCGCGCGCTTGGCCTGCGCAAGCTCGAGCTCATGTGCCGCCTTGGCCTGCTCCTCGCGAGAATCGCGCACCGCCAGCTCGCTCGTCAGTTTGGCACGCGCCTCATCGCGCTCTCGCTCCGCCGCGGCGACCGCCTCCGACAGGTTCATTTTTGCCATCAGTTCCTGCTCGCGCAGCTGGGCACGCAGGCCCTCGGCCTCTTGCTCAGACTGTGCCTTTGCGGCGGAAAACTTCTCTTGTACCTTCGTGCGATAGTCAGCAAGCGCGCGCTCGGCCTCGCCGCGAGCGGCATCGAGCTCACGCTGCGACTCTGCCGCGGCAGCGGCAAGCGCCATCTCCTGGGCCTTGTCCGCCGCGGCAAGCCTGGCGCGCAGCTCGGCAATCTGAGCATCACGTGCAGCTAAATCGTTTTGAGCAGCATTGCGTGCCGCCGACTCGACGAGCTTGGCTTCGTCATCTTTGCGCTCCAGCTGCGCACGCAAGTTGTCGATTTCACGTTGGAGCTCGGCGTTCTCCTTTTGAGCGCCGGCACGGGCCTCAACCGCCGCGCGCTGGCTTGCGCTCTCGCGCTCTGCGGCAGCGCTCTCGAGCTTAGCGTGCAGCTCGGCAAGCTCCGCATCGCGCTTGGCGAGCTCTTGCGCCAGCTGCTGAGCTGCAGCATTCTTCTGCTCGACAAGCTGAGCATTGCGCTGAGACTCTGCCTTTTGCAAAGCAGCCGTCGAGTGTGAGCGCTCAAGTTCCAACGCCTGCTCGCCCTCGCGCTGGACTGCCTTCACACGCTCGTCCAGGTCGCGCGAGAACTCGGCATCGCGCACCTGCTTGACGATATCCGCATAGCCGGATGCATCGACCTTAAAGACTTCGCCACAATGCGGGCACTTGATCTCATTCATAGCAGCTCCTCGATGGACGCAAATTTCAACCGCCTACACTCTACCGCGCCGCACGGACAAAAAAGGCGCCGCCGCCATAATGTCAACGGCGCCAGAACCACCACAAAGGTGCCTGTCCCCTTTGCGGTGGTTTGGGCCCTTACAGGTCGCGGTAGTCGACCAGGCGAAGATCGGGTTGAGACTCGAGCCAAGCGCGCAGTTCAGGATCGATCAGCGCATCGACCTCCTTGGTACGATCGGTCGTAAGCGAGCTGTTCTCGAGGATAAAACGATCGAGATAGCCCGGGTGACACACAAAGACGACCGTCTCGCCGTCGGACATCTCGCGAACCGTCTGCATGATTGCTTCTTTAGGCTCATAGTCTGGCTTCATTGAATGCATTACCGCGCGCAGGTCGGTATCTCCGCAACGCACCACCGCCGTGGGGTCGAAGCTCGCCTTTTGCTCCTTAAGGCCCAGCTCCTGGGCAACCGCCGAGATCGCTCGGTTAAGGTTTTTGCTCATGACGGCATGGGCTTCAAAGTAGTCGGGCTCGCGACCCACAATCTCGACAAAGCGGTCATGCTGCGCACGAATCTCGATGCAGGCCTCGTCGAAGTCAATCAGTTCCTCGCCACGCTTAAAGTGCTCGCGGAAGGTACGGCTGCTATGGAACTCGCCGTTCTCGTTGAGCATGCTCGGAATGAGCGCCGGGTCGGCACACGGGTTGCCCAGGCACACGTTGGTATGCTGGCCCACCGCAATATCGGCATCCGCCACGAGCGACCACCCACGCTCGGCCTCGGGCATATTTGGCATAAGGCCCGCCGAGCGCACCAGGCCCTCGTTGACGCTACGAGCAATCCCCAGGTCGACGGCGTACGAATATCCGATATCATCGGCGCGAATAAGCAATTGCTTCATAACGACTCCAATCTATGGAAAAGGGCACTTGGAGTGCAACCAAGTGCCCTAGGTAATTATCCTGCCCAAACAGATGCCTTAAGCCTTAGCGGCAGTAGCATCTTCCTCGAGCTGCTCCTTGGTAAAGCCAAAGAGGTAGGCGATGGCGGCGGCGGCAACAACTGCGACGCCGCACGCAACGCATCCCCAGACGAGATTTGCGGTTCCGCCGGCAACAAAACCGGTGACGCACAGAATATTGGACGCGCCCAGAACATACAGCGTCACATTAGTAAGAGCTGCGATCAGGCCACCGAGAGCACCGCCGGCAACCATGGCACCCAGACAGCGGGTGTACTTAAAGCCGCAGCCATACAGTGCGGGCTCCGTCACGCCACCGACAATGCCGGAGAGCGAGAAACCAAGCATGGCGCCCTTTTCATCGGTCTCCTTAAGGCGCAGGAAGGCACCGAAGGCCATGCCCCACGTAGCGAACTGAGCGATACCGGCCGCAACCATAACGCAGGAGTCAGATCCCATCGTGAGCACCTGCACAATACCAAGGGTAAGCAGGACGTGGTGCATACCGGTCATAACCAGGAATTCCCAAAGCGCGGCAATGGCGACGAGGGAGAGGATCGTGACGATGCCGCCGGCGTTGCCAAGGCCGAACATGAAGTTGCCAACCACGCTACCCAAGATAGAGCCGATCGGAGCCAGAGCGCACAGCGACACGGGAACCATGACGGCCAGGGTGCACACGGGCACAAACACCGTAGAGAGCATGTCAGGAATGATCTTCTTCATGAACTTCTCGACGACCATGAGTACCGGCATGGACAGAACCATGGGGAGCACGGTGGAGGAATAGTTGTTCAGCTGGGCCGGCAGCACTCCGTAGACCATGGTGGTCGTTACGCCCGAATCCGCTGCAGCGTTGACCATCGTCATGAACTCAGGAGCAATGAGCACACCGCCGAGCATCATGCCGAGCGGCTGGCTGCAGCCAAGCTGCTTCGCAGCAGCCCAACCCAAATAAATGGGAAGGAAGTAATAACCGGCGTTGTAAATCCAGTTGTAGAAGAAGTTGTAGATGTCGGAATCGGCAGACCAGATACCGAGCATGCCGTCACCGCAAAGCACGGCAATGGTGCGGAACATGGCGGCGCCCATGATGATGGGGATCGTCATGACCATGGTCTTGGACAGGTAGTTGAGGGCCTTCCCGCCCGCGGTCTTAAGCGTCAGCGGCTCCTTGGCGCCGCCATCGAGGTTCTCGTCAATGGAGCCTTCACCCTTAACGCCCAACGCAATGGCGGCGTCATAGACCTTCGGCACGTTCTGGCCGATGATGACCTGATACTGGCCGCCAGACCACTGGGCACCTAATACGCCCTTGATCTTCTTAACTTCATCGTCATTGGGGATGGACTGATCCTTAAGGTTCAGACGCAGGCGGGTCATGCAGTGCGTCGCGTTCGTCACATTGGAGGCGCCGCCTACGGCAGCGAGCACATCCTCGGCAATCTTCTTGTTATCGACAGCCATGTCGAATCCCTTCTCTTCCAACTAAAAGCCCGTGGGGTTCCACAGCGTCAAGACGCGCGATTCCGCTCGCGCCTGCGCAGCGCGCGATGCCCGTTGGCAAGAGATTTGATTACATGTGATTCCCGGGTGGATCGACATGAAAAAAGCCCCGCGCACAACCGACAGAGACCCAACAATGGCCTCGGCAGAATCGGTAGTGCCTCTCGGAGCTGCGCCGTGAGTAACACCCAACACACGGCGAGTATATGCGGCAGATACGTTCTCCGCGGCTCAGATTACCGACGAACGGTAGCAAACAGTCCGCGAACGGTCACTACGACGGAAACAAAACGCCAGAGACCCTATTTATTCAAGCTTGCAGGAGCCACGCGATTCACATGCATGATCAGATAGACGAGCTCTTCTTGGGCCAATGGCTCGCCAAAGGCCTCTTGAATCAGAGCGTCGATACGATGAGCACAGCGCGATGCCGCAGGATATTGCTCCACGAGCACGTCGTAAAGACCTGAGTTCTCGGTGTCAATCGGCTCTTTCTTTGTCACGCGATCGAGCAGATAGCGCACATGCGTGGCGAAACGAGTAAAGGCAAACGACGAGCGATCGACCGTCACGCCCAACTCTTCTTGAATAATCGCAACCGTCATATCGAGGAGATGTTCCTCGTGCTGCTCGGCAAGCACGCGCCGCTCGCTCGGCCTAATCGCCGCATTGATAATCGACATGGCGATACCCGCGGCCTCACTCTGGGGCATGCGAACGGCAAAAGTTTTCTTAATGCCACGAACAGCCAGCTCGCCCAAGCGGTATTCAATGGGATGCAGCTGCTCCAGATCGCGCTTGAGCGGCAACGACACCACCATATGTTCGCGGGCGCGCTTAATGGCAAACTGGATATGATCTGCCAGCGTAATGGGCAGATTAGGACTCAATTCGTACGAAAGCTGTCCGGTCGCAATATCTGCCAGCTGAGCAGAAAACTCAAGCACCTCGGGGTCGACCTCGTCGATGAACGCCAGATACTTTGAATCGATGCCGTAAAAGGTACGCGTAATAACGTCAAGATCGACCTCATGCGGCATGTCGCCAAAACCGATGCCGCGACCCAACGCGATAAGCTGACGCCCCGCACCATCTTCACAGATGGCAGCGTTGTGATTAATGCGCTGGATAGCCCTCATGAAATCATCGCTCCTACTAAAACGCGCCGCGTAGACCATCCACACGGCGCGTTCATTCTACCTGCACTTCTAATTACAGTCCAAAGAAGCCAAGGATTTGATCACGGCTTACGGGCTTATAGTCGTTGGCGTCGAGGCCCACATCGTAGCGAAAAATGGGTCGCTCGCGATCGCGGTTGCGCGCGTTGGCGCGGTCTCCCCTGCTGTGGATATGTCCATGCAGCATGATGGCACCGCGCTCCTTGCCATTCCAGCTGAGCATGGGGTAGTGGCTCATCACCAGGCGATGACCCTTGGCATAGCCGGGAGCAATCTCCAGGTAATCGCGCACGTCTTCCCAAATCTGCGGTACGTCGGGATCTTCCCAGTCACCGTCATGGTTGCCACGGATGAGCGTCACGTTCTGGCATTCGATACGCTCGCGCAGGCGCACCGCCTCCGCCAGGGGCAAACGATAGGTAAAGTCTCCCAAGATATAGAGGCGGTCGTCCGCCGACACGCACTCATTGATGGCAGCGATGACCTTGCGGTTCATCTCCTCGACCGAATCAAACGGCCGGTCCATGTCGTGCAGGATATTCGTGTCGCCCAGGTGCAGGTCGGCGGTAAACCACATCATCGTCTATACCCTCATTTCGCAACGCGTATAAGACCTGTTTAGTATACAGACGCGACGATGAGACAGTCACCCAAAGAGCCCGCCGAACAGACCTCGGCGACGCTTGTCCTGCTTTGTCGAAGCGTCATCCCGCGCCTTCTTGCCCTGCCGCTTCTTACGGTCCTGCTCCAACTCATCGTCATCGAGCAGCATATCCCACTCAAACGGATCATCTGTCAGATCGAACAGTTCGTCGTCATCGAACATGGCTGCCTCCCTTGCAGACTAGCGAGTATCCACCACACAGTTGAGAAGTCTACGGGCCCGTGCGGACACAAATTCATCCTGTCTGCGTCTTTCAATCGTTTGCCGCAACGCTTGCAGATAAGATAGGAACACGGATGGCACCCGTGGCAGCGGGTCTTGCCAACTCCGATACACGTTTTCATCGTGAGAAGTGGCCGTCTTCGCTTACGCGGGGGCGGCTACTTTTTATCCCTATGCCATCTGTTTCTAATGCACAAACATGCGCACGAACTTGTGCTTCCAGCTTGTGTAAGGGGCATAGCGGAATGGCACGTCCAGCCACGTTGCCTTGTTCACGATGCTCTTCTTGTGGCTAAACGCATCGAAGCTCTCGCGACCATGGTACTGCCCCATGCCGCTCGCGCCCATGCCGCCAAAGCCCATATGGCTCGTAGCCAGATGCATGATGGTGTCGTTGACGCAGCCGCCGCCAAAGGGCACGTAGCGCACAAAGCGCTGCTGAACCGCGCGATCCTGGCTAAAGATATACAGGGCCAGCGGCGTCGGACGATTTGCAATAAACGCCTCGGCCTCGTCTAGGCTCTCAAACGTCAGCACCGGCAAAATGGGGCCGAAAATCTCCTCCTGCATTACGGCGTCCTCAGGTGCCACGCCGTCCAAAATCGTCGGCTCGATCTTGAGCGACGACTCGCGCGCCGTACCTCCAAGCACGACCTTATCGGGATCGATCAGCCCGCGCACGCGCGCAAAATGCTTGGCGTTGACGATATGCCCGTAATCCTCGTTGTCGAGCGGGTGCTCGCCAAACATGCGACGGACCTCCTCCTTGATGAGGCCCAACAGCTCATCGTGCACGCGCGCGTCGACCAGCAGGTAGTCGGGCGCCACGCAGGTCTGTCCCACGTTGAGCCATTTACCAAAGGCGATACGGCGTGCCGCGACCTGCAAGTTCGCCGTTGCATCCACGATGCAGGGGCTCTTTCCACCCAGCTCAAGCGTCACGGGCGTAAGGTTTTTACTTGCGCGCTCCATGACGAGCTTGCCGACCGGAACGCTACCGGTAAAGAAGATTTTGTCCCAGCATTCATCGAGCAGCGCCTCATTCTCGGCACGCCCGCCTTCGACGACCGTCACCAGGCGCGGATCAAATGTCTCTTCACAGATTTGCTTGAGAACTGCGCTGGATGCCGGAGCATAGGCGCTCGGCTTGATGACCACGGTATTGCCCGCGGCGAGGGCGCCGGCGAGTGGCTCGAGCGTCAGTAAAAACGGGTAGTTCCACGGAGCCATGATGAGTGTGACGCCATAGGGCACGGCTTGCGTCTTGCACACACTCACGGCGTTGGCGAGGTCACACGGACGCAAGTAGGCACGGCTCCATCGGGCCACATGCGCAATCTGATGGCGAATCTCGGAAAGCGACGTGCCGATCTCGCACATATACGCCTCGTCATGCGACTTACCCAAATCGGTCTTGAGCGCATGGGCGATATCGCCCTCGTGCGCACGAACCGCATCGCGCAGGCGCACCAGTGCGCGGCGGCGAGCATCGACATCAAACGTGGCGTGCGTCTTAAAGTAGGCGCGCTGATCGGCAACGACGCGCGCGATCTCCTCGGTGTTCATGGGCCCTCCTAGTTCTCGCCCTCAAACATACCACCCGCGACGACCGCGTACATATGCTCGAGCTCCAAGCGGTCCATCAAAAGTGGAACGGGGTATAGCGGATTGGCCTCGGCATCGGCATGGGCCGCCATTTGCGGAATATCGGAGCGGCGAATACCCAAGACATATTTGGGAATTCCCAGGGCCTCATTCATGCGGTCGACCCAATCGATAAAGGCCTCGGCCGCCAGGCTGTCCTGCGCGTTATCCGGCGCGATACCGGCCATGCGGGCGAGATCGGCGAGTTTAGGAGCAGCAGCTTCGCCATAGGCGCGAAGCATATGCGGCAGGATGATAGCGTTGGCCAAGCCGTGCGGAATCCTGTAACGCCCGCCCAAGCTGTGTGCGATGGCATGCACATATCCAACATAGGAGCGCGTAAAGGCAACACCCGCCTTATACGCCGCCGAAAGCATATTGCGGCGCGCACGCATGTCGTCACCATGTTCATAGGCCTCGAGCAAATTGTCGCGGATGAGCTGGACCGCCTGACGCGCCATCTTGCGCGTGTAGGGCGTGGTGCTTCGCCCGATAAAAGCCTCGACGGCATGCGTCAGGGCGTCCATGCCCGTCTGCCCCGTAATGGAGGCGGGCAGGCCGCGCGTAAACTCGGGGTCGTGGACCGCAAAACGCGGAATGAGCACAAAGTCGTTAATGGGAAATTTATAGTGCGTCTCATCATCGGTGATAACCGCCGCGAGCGTGACTTCGCTTCCCGTACCAGCGGTAGTGGGAACCGCAACAAGCAGCGGCAGGAGACGGTGGACGCGCAACAGGCCGCGCATCTTGTTGATGGTCTTGTTTGGCTGCGCAATGCACGCCCCCACGCCTTTGGCACAGTCCATAGCCGAACCGCCGCCAAAACCGATAATGGCCCGGCAGGCGCCCTCGCGATACAGCGCCGCCGCTTCCTCCACATTCGAGACCGTGGGGTTCGCACGCGTTTCAGCATAGACCGTAACGCCAATCCCCTGAGCCGTAAGCGCGCGCTCGAGTGATGCTGTGAGCCCCAAACGTGCAATACCAGGGTCTGTCACTTCTGGATCGAGCTCTTTTGAAGCACCGCGGGCACATCCTCGGCATGATCCAAAATGCGCGGCTCGGTATAGGGCAGGATCGGCAATGCAATGCGAAAAACCGTCCGATATGTTCGGCACCAGGCACGACGGTCTAGATGCATAGAGGAAACTCCTTTATTTGTTGATAGGTCAACATTTTGCTCGACCGATTGTGCTCATCGGCGTCCGTATATAGCTTGCCAACCGTTAATCAATCAACATCTTCATATGCTTAAAATTGTTTTATTAAAAATCATTCCTAATAGGCTTCACTTTCAGTCTCATTTATGGATAATAGAACTCGTTAAGACGCACGTCCGGAGAGGGCCCTTATGGGACCGGGCGAGCGCACCATCGCCATCGATCGAAGGGATCGAATCATGAAATTTGTTTGCCCCGTTTGCGGTTATGTTGAAGAGTATGACGGCGACCAGCTGCCCGAGGATTTTAAGTGCCCCCAGTGCGGCGTTCCCGGTTCCCGCTTCCTGAAGCAGGATGAGGGTGGCTTTACTTGGGCTGCCGAGCACGTTGTGGGCGTTGCCAAGGAGGGCGTGCCCGAGGACATCGTCGCCGACCTGCGCGCCAACTTTGAGGGCGAGTGCTCCGAGGTCGGTATGTACCTGGCCATGGCCCGCGTCGCTCATCGCGAGGGTTATCCCGAGGTTGGCCTTTATTACGAGAAGGCAGCCCATGAGGAGGCCGAGCACGCCGCCAAGTTCGCTGAGCTCCTGGGCGAGGTCGTGACCGACTCCACCAAGAAGAACCTCGAGATGCGCGTTGAGGCCGAGAATGGCGCCACCGCTGGTAAGACCGATCTCGCCAAGCGCGCCAAAGCTGCCAACCTCGATGCCATCCACGACACCGTCCACGAGATGGCTCGCGACGAGGCTCGTCACGGCAAGGCCTTCGAGGGCCTGCTGAAGCGCTACTTTGGCTAAGCCAGCCGCCTGAGAGATAATCTCTAGCTCAAAAAAGGCCCGGACCACATGGTCCGGGCCTTTTTCGTGCCTCACAAAACATGTTAACGCCATGAAATAGGACCACCTTAGGCCTCGGCTTCTCATCAAAAACTAAGTGAGTAGACTTTTTGGAACTTTCCGAGCAGACCATCCATATTGCTTTATAAAGTCGCAGGTAAATGACTTGCTGCAAACCGGCCCGGTCGCCATCACGCCAAAAGTCTACTCACTTAGTTCCGCGGCCGTCCACGATTGAGCCTTTTTAAATCTAACGGGCATCTTTTCGCCGATTTCTCCCAGTTTTGACCAGTCCACGAATAGCTCAGACCGGAGTAATGCCTCGGCCCTTTGCTCATCCGAGCTTTTGTCACGATATTCAACATCGAGCATCCTGCATACGGCCTTAACGATCGCGCGGAATCTATCCTCATCGGATATCTGTCTGTGCGTCAGGAGAAGTACATCATAGCCCATGGCCTGAAGGGCCGTCATGCGGTCAGCGTCACGCAAACCATCCCCTGCGCGTCCGTGCGAGGCCTTTCCCTGACATTCAATGGCCACCTGTCGCCTGCCGTCCGGCGAAGAAAGAAGTAGGTCGATATACACACGCGACTTTCCCACAATTGCTCGAGCACTTGTGCTTAGCGCCACTTCGACATTGAGTTCTATGCCACAAAACCCTTCGCCTCCCAGGGATCGCGACAGTCCAAACAACAAATACGCCTCAACCTCAAAAGGCGATGCGGCACCCAATGGAACGAGATGCGATACCGCCATAAATCGATTGCCGTAACGCATCCCGCAAACATCTGAACAAAAACGGTCAAGGTCGCCGCCCAAAACCAAAGCGTCTCGACGCCATAAATTTGAGGCGGTACCGTCCTCGGACGGACAGCGCGACCAGCCCAGCGTTGTCGAAATCGCGCCCGAATCAATTGCACGCGAAAGCTCCGCCTCAAGCGCCGCCGGCAGAGCGCACACCGCAAACAAGCCGCACATTTCCGCCAATACCAAAAGAAGCTGAAGATCCGTCAGATGCCGCGACATGATGAATGCCGTCAGTAGAGGAGACGTAACTAAGAACCCATGCTCCGTTTCCAGCACGGATTCCCTAGGGAGCTCACCAAGAAACAGCCGCTGCCTCATGCTGACAGAGCATGTCCGCTTGCTTCTCGTCCGAACCAATGTATACAGCGGAAAGCCAAGCACAACCGCAGCCGTCGGGTTACGGGAGAGGTCATATCGCTGCCGGTCTTCTTCTGGTCGTGGAAGCGGCGGACACAAAGCGCGGACTTGAGGGGGCAAACGCCAGTACCTAAAAGCCGATATGTCACAAAGTAGATCCTTCATAGGCACAGGAAAACACGGATTTCAACACAGCCGGTCTCGCTATGGCGCGAACGCAGCGAAAATGGCGTCGAACGGACTGTCAAGTTTTCAACAGCCCTCCCCAACTGACCAAAAGCTTGCCAAGAACTGGACGGGACCCTGTTGAAAACCCCATTTTTTTCTCGTGCGGAAGCTTTGCGCAGCAAGTGAGTAGACTTTTTGGAACATCCCAAGCAGATCGGTCATCCTGCTTTTCAAAACCACAGGTAGATAGCTTGTTACAAAACTGCCTGGTCGCTAAAGCGTCAAAAGTCTACTCACTTAGATTGCAGGGCGCCCCCATAAGCTGCAATTCCAGGGTATTTAGCACTTTTGGACTCAGATCGTCATACTGAACAATTATTTGAGTCGGGTTTTCATGGACAGATGCGCCGCCGGCACACCAAAAACAGTCACTGATATCGATAAAAGGGATACCCGACCGCGTGAGGGCTCGCGCAAAAGAGCTTCCGCCCACTCCGCGCCCCCCAACCACGGTGCAGTAAAGGCCTGCGTCTGCATGCTCGATCGAGACCTCCCCCGCCGGAAACGCTTTCCGTACAAGTGCCGCCAGCCCATCGCGCGCGTCGCGAGCACGAACGCGCACACGGTTCACATGCCGCTCGTAATCACCCGATTCCAGCAAACGCGCCAAAGCGACCTGGTCAACAGAGCTCACCGACGAGGCGTAAAAACCAAGGTTGCGCCTAAACCGCTCCATCAGCTCATCGGGCAACACCATATACGCCAAACGCAATGCCGATGACAGGCTCTTCGAGAACGTGTTGGTGTAGATAACCGACTGAGCGGCATCGATTGATGCGAGCGCAGGAATCGGCTTGCCGGCAAGGCGAAACTCACAATCAAAGTCATCTTCGATGAGATACCGACCTGATCGCTCGGCGGCCCAGCTCAGCAGCGCATAGCGACGCGCAATGCTCGTCACAAGACCGGTCGGATACTGATGGGACGGCATCAGGTGAAGGACGTCGGCCCCGGTTTTCTGCAGAGCGCTCAGGTCCACGCCGTCATCATCCAACGGGATATGTCGTACTTGGCAGCCCATAGCCTGATAGATGCGCGTCAGGCGCAAATAGCCCGGGTCCTCAACGGCATACACCTTGTCCGCGCCAAGCAACTGAACCAACATGGTATCGAGCAGCTGAGCGCCCGCACCGATAACGATGTTGTCGGGGTCGACATTCATGCCCCTTGTCCCGCGCAGATGGTGAGCAATTGCGCGTCGTAGCCGAGCGGTGCCCTGTGCCGGCGCGGTCGAAAAGATTTCGCATTCGTCTTCGGATGCCAGCGTCGCCCGTAGCGCGCTTTGCCAAAGCCGCGCCGCCTCCAAAGCGGAAGGAGAAAGTGTATCGAATTGCTCGACCCGTCCGTTGACATCATGCGCGCTGGGGCCCACAGAGACGGCATCTCGATCGATACTCCCCGTAGCCAAAGGCAAAACCGGTGCATCCGGAAGCTCGCAAGCGTAGTAGCCACGCCGCGGCATTGAACAAATATAGCCCTCGGCAAGTAACTGGCTATATGCATTCTCGATAGTAATGACACTGATTCCCAGATGACTGGCAAAGGCGCGCTTAGACGGCAGATGCTCTCCCGCCGCAATGCGCCCAGCAACGATATCATCTCGAATTTGCTGGTAAACATACTCATAGAGCGATGCCTCGCCGCGTTGTTCCAAATTATAGTCAAGCATGAGTTTGTCACCTGATCTTATCGAGTCATTCAATCTGGCATTAGTCTGACCTTATTATTATCTCGAAAACTGAGTATTTCGCCATACCCAGCTCCCCGATAGGATGTTCCGTCAAGCAATGCACATGCCAACCAAGGGAGCAACCATGGCAGAACAGACCAGCAAGGCCGATCGCGTCAAACTCAACCGCGAGCTTGCGCAGATGCTCAAGGGCGGCGTCATCATGGACGTCACCACGCCCGAGCAGGCACGCATCGCCGAGGAGGCAGGCGCCTGCGCCGTCATGGCTCTCGAGCGCATCCCGGCCGACATCCGCGCCGCCGGCGGCGTGTCGCGCATGAGTGACCCCAAGATGATCAAGGGCATTCAAGAGGCCGTCTCCATCCCCGTCATGGCCAAGTGCCGCATCGGCCACATCGTCGAGGCGCAGGTCCTACAGGCCATCGAGATCGATTACATCGACGAATCCGAGGTTCTTTCCCCCGCCGACGATGTCTACCACATCGACAAGACCCAGTTTGACGTCCCGTTTGTCTGCGGTGCCCGCGACCTGGGCGAGGCGCTGCGCCGCGTCGCCGAAGGCGCCACGATGATCCGCACCAAGGGCGAGCCGGGCACGGGCGACGTGGTCCAGGCCGTGCGCCACATGCGCAAGATCCAAAAGCAGATCCGCGACGTAGTTGCCCTACGTGACGACGAGCTCTTTGAGGCAGCCAAGCAACTGCAGGTTCCGGTCGAGCTGGTGCGCGAGGTCCATGCCACGGGCAAGCTTCCCGTCGTGAACTTTGCTGCCGGTGGAGTCGCGACCCCCGCCGATGCCGCGCTGATGATGCAGCTGGGCGCCAAAGGCGTCTTTGTCGGATCGGGCATCTTTAAGAGCGGCGACCCGGCCAAGCGCGCGGCCGCCATCGTCAAGGCCGTGGCAAACTTCACCGACGCCAAGCTCATCGCTGAGCTTTCGGAGGATCTAGGCGAGGCCATGGTGGGCATCAACGCCGACGAGATCGAGATCATCATGGAGGAGCGCGGACGCTAGTCCAGCAGAAAGGATCGCACATGAGCGATTACGCAGACCAGACGGTCGCCGTGCTGGCGGTCCAAGGTGCTTTTGCCGAGCACGAGGCGAGGCTGTCCGAACTGGGCGCACGTTGTATTGAGCTGAGGCAGGCGGCTGATTTGAAGCAGGACTTTGACCGTCTGGTACTTCCCGGCGGCGAGTCTACCGTTCAAGGGAAGCTGCTTGATGAGTTGGGCATGCTCGAGGAGCTTCGTGCCCGCATCGCTGAAGGCATGCCCGTCCTGGGCACCTGCGCCGGCCTGATTCTGCTGGCTCACGACCTTGCCGCCCACGACGATAAGGGCACGCCGCGTTTGGCAACCATGGATGTACTTGTCGAGCGCAATGCCTACGGCAGGCAGCTCGGCAGCTTTCGAACCAAGGGGCAGGTAGCCGGCATCGATGGTGAAGCGCCGCTGACATTTATCCGCGCGCCCCGCATCGTCGAGGTCCACGGCGACGCCAAGGCCTTAGCGAAAGTCGACGGGCGCATCGTCGCCGCCCGTCAGGGCAGCCAGCTCGGCGTAACCTTCCACCCCGAACTCGACGAGGATACCCGCCTCCACGAACTGTTCCTACAAATATAGGAAGAACAGAAACGAGAGTGGATACTCTCGTTCTATTTAGTCGTTGGGGACGTTCTTAAACGACTAGTCAAACAAGAACGTCCCCAACGACTACATTGCGATAGACGACCACGTTTGCCCAGATAAAACCGACCAAAATGAACCTGTCCCTTTTTGGCAGGTTTCGACCAAGACAACGCCGATACTTTGGTACCGACAGCGAAACCCGCCAGAGCGAGCAAGGTGCCTTGAAGCGAAGCGGCATTGACCTTCTGGTCATGCCGCTGAAGCTGAAAGGCAGATTGCCGCTCTGGCGGGTTTGCAGCGTCAACTAGTTACGCGGTTTGGTAAAACCGCGTAACCCAATTAGAAGCGGTTGCCGCGGAAGCCGCCGCCGTTGCGCCCGCCACGGTCGCCACCGCGGCCGCCGCGGTCGTTACCACGGTTGCCGCCGAAGCCGCCACGGCTGCCGCCGCGGTCGCCATAGCCACCACGGTTACCGCCAAAGCCGCCGCGACCGCCACGGTCACCAAAGCCGCCACGGCCGCCGCGATCGCCACCGCGACTGCCACGGTCACCACCACGGCCACCACGATCGCCAAAGCCGCCGCGGCCACCACGGTCGCCGCCACGGCCACCACGGTCGTCACGGCCGCCGCGAGGACCGCGGTCCTCGTCCAGGCCCATGGCGACGAGCGGAGCGATAACCTTATCGAGAGCGGCCATCAGCTCGGTGGCCTCCTCATAAGAAAGCTCGGGCAGGAGCTTCTCCTTCTTGTTGGCAAGCTCGACCAGACCCTCAGCGGCATCCTCGGCAGCGAAGACGACAATCTTGCGCATATCGCCCTCGGCGTCGTCGATACGGCCGACCAGATCGGCAGCCTCGGCCTCGGCCATCAGGCCATCGAGCTCACGAAGGCGCATGCCCAGCAGGTCGGACATTTCCTTCTGCTCCATCTTGGGCTTGAGGTCAAGAAGCTTGATGGCGCGCTCGATGTTCGCCATGCGCTCGGCCTTGGCCTCCTCCTCCTTGGAAATAGCAAAGCGACGGCTACGCAGCAGGCGGGCGGCCTTCTGCATCTTGTCCATCAGCTCTTCGTCATCGTAATCAACGGTGGCCTCGACAACCTCGGCCTCCTCCTCGGCGGAAACCTCGTCAGCAGCCTCAACCTCGGCAGCTTCGGTCTCCACGGTCTCGACTGCCTCGACCTCGGCAGCCATGGTCTCGTTCTCGGTCTCGTTCATGATCTCTTCGTTCTCGGACATGAGACTCCTTCTTGGCCCTTTCGGGCATCATCGCCCCATTCGCGGGGCCCGTCGCGCACTCTTTGCGCTTTAAACATTCATGCCTCTCGGCAAAACGTCCATTAGTTTATGGTCTCGCCCGCCAATCTAGCTGCAGAATCTATGTGCACACATTAATGCGACATGTCGCGGTATCATGACCTGAACCAAACGTGTCCACCTTAAGGAGCCCGCCATGATTAAGCCCATCATGAAATCCGAGTTCTTTTTACGCCTGCCTTCCGAAGACGCGGGCCCCGATGACGCCGTGACCGGGCAGGACCTCCTGGATACGCTCCACGAGCATGAGCACGAGTGCGTGGGCCTCGCCGCCAACATGATCGGCGTGCGCAAACGCATCATCTGCATAAAAGATGGCAACAGGGAGCTCCTGATGTACAACCCTCAAATTCTTGAGCAGGTCAACGCCTATCGGACGAGCGAAGGATGCCTCTCGCTGACCGGCGAGCGTCCCTGCACCCGCTATCTCCGCATTAAGGTTGAGTATTTGGACGAAAACTTCGTCCACCGCATCAAAAACTTCTCGGGCTACACCGCCGAGATCATCCAACACGAAATCGACCACTGCAACGGGATCGTTATTTAGACAGCCAGGGTAACGATGCAGGTTGAGCACACGACAGCGAGCGAGCCGCCGTTCGGTAGAACGGCGGAACCAATTAGCTCTGGCGGTAATGATCGAAGAAGTCGGCCAAGTCTTCGAGGGACTCTTTGAGCACTTCCATGCGCGGCAGATACACGATGCGGAAGTGGTCGGGCTCGGCCCAGTTAAAGCCGCCGCCACGCGTGATCAGGATCTTCTTCTCGTGCAGCAGGTCGAGGGCAAACTGCTCGTCATCGGTGATGTTGAACTTCTTCACATCCATCTTGGGGAAGATATAGAACGCCGCGCGCGGCTTGACCACCGAGATGCCGTCGATCTTGCTGAGCGCCTCATACACAAAGTTGCGCTGCTCGTAGACACGACCGCCGGGGCGGATGTAGTCGTTAACCGACTGATGGCCGCCGAGCGCCGTCTGGACGATCGACTGAGCCGGCACGTTGGAGCACAGGCGCATGTTAGAGAGCATGTTGATGCCCATGATGAAGTCGCTCATGCAGCGCTGGTTGCCCGAAAGCACCATCCAGCCGATGCGGTAGCCCGCGATCATATGCGACTTGGACAGACCGCTAAACGTAATGCAGGGCAGGTCGGGGGCGAGCGAGGCAATGGAGACGTGCTCGTAGCCGTCCATGCACAGGCGGTCGTAGATCTCGTCGGCAAAAATCATGAGCTGGTGCCTACGCGCGATCTCAACAATGCCCTCGAGCACCTCGCGCGGGTAGACCGAGCCTGTGGGGTTGTTGGGGTTGATGATGACGAGGGCCTTGGTCGCGCTCGTGATCTTGGACTCCATATCCTCCAGGTCGGGATACCAATCCGCCTGCTCATCGCACAGATAGTGCACGGGATGACCGCCGGCAAGGGTTGCGCACGCCGTCCAGAGCGGATAGTCGGGGCTGGGGATCAGAATCTCGTCGCCGTTGTCGAGCAGCGCGTTCATCGAAAGCTGAATGAGTTCGGACACGCCGTTGCCCGTGTAGATGTGCTCCATCTGAACATTGGGCAGGCCCTTGATCTGCGAGTACTGCATAATCGCCTTGCGCGCAGAGAACAGGCCGCGCGAGTTGGAATAGCCTTCGCAGTCGGGCAGCTGCTGGCGCATATCCTTAATGACCTCATCGGGCGTGCGGAAACCAAAGGGCGCGGGGTTGCCGATGTTGAGCTTGAGAATACGCTCGCCCTCGTCCTCCATACGGGCGGCCTCGTCGACGACAGGACCGCGCACGTCATACAGGACGTTATCGAGCTTGGTGGATTTAGAAAAAGTACGCATGGTGGTGCTCCTTGGAATTTGAGCTGAGGGATGGGGTTCGGGCTTGGAAACGTTGCGGGGCGATGATGCCTCGCTTTGATCGGCGTCACCGGCGAGCAGCCAGGTAACATCGACCTCCAAAATACGGGCGAGCAGCTCTGCCACATCGCGCCGCGGGATCGTCTTGCCGCTCACATATTGGCTCATCTGACTCTTACCGAGTTTTTTGCCGAACATCTCCGATGCACGAATCACGTCCGACTGTCGAACGTCGCGATCGGACATAGCCTGTCGCAGGCGATCGCTAAACGTCTCTTGGGCCACAGGAACCTCCTTGCTGGCAAAGTTCAATTTATAGAACACGAATTGAACTAAGGTTCAATTTAGGCAGCAGTATAGCGCGGCACCTCATTCGAAAGTTCAATTTCATAAGAAAATGTACCGAACTCCAAGATTTGCCCAAGGCGGACAATGGCGTGTACACGTTTAGAGGTATTCAAGGAATCGGGCGGCGGCAAGCGAAACATCGGCCGTTCGATATATGGCGTTGATCTGCCGATGGGGATGTCCCTCGAGCGAACGCACGGCAACATCGAACTGACAACGGCGCAAGATGAGCGCGGGAAGAATGCTCACGCCCAAGCCGTCCTCGACCATAGCCATAATCGCATAATCATCCCAGGTCGACAGTTTTGAGCGCACTGTCAGTCCCGCCCGACGAAACAGCGGCGTAATCTCGTCATCGGTGCCGCGTTCCAGCAGAATAAACTGCTCGTTGGCCAAATCGGCAAGGGAAACGACCTCCGCGGTGGCAAGCGAGGAGTCCGCTGGCACCACGGCCATCAACTCATCGCGCACCAACGGCCGCGATGCCATGCCGGCGCCGCGTGGCTCACGCGGGATAAAGCCCAGATCGCAGCGGCCTTCCGCCACCCATTGTTCGATCTCTGAGTAATCGCCCATCAGCAACTCATAATCGACGTCCGGGTGATCGGCGCGAAAGCGCGCGATCACCGGCGGCAGTACGTGGGTCGCCACGCTCGAAAACGTACCGATGTAGATTTTGCCGCGCATGAGCCCACGCATCTCATCCACCCGTCGCTGCAAACGAACAAATTCCTCGCATAACGCCTCGACCGCTGGCATAACTTGCCGCCCATCGGCAGAAAGCACTACGCCCTCGCGGCTTCTATCGAGCACTTTAAAACCCCAGTCGGCCTCAAGATCGGCCACCATACGGCTCACGCCCGACTGCGAATAGCTCAGGCGCTCGGCAGCACGCGTAAAGCTTCCGGCGCGCACCGTCTCCAGCAGCACCTGCATCTTTTGAATATTCGTTTCCACGACGCGCCTCCACCTTTGCATGAGTTTTTGTCATGTTAGCCATGCATTATATTCTCTTTTCTTCTAAATCCACCTCACCCATAGTGAACATGCTCGGATATAGAGGGGATGTCAGCGCATGACCAACGGACTGTTTACGTACTTAGCAGCATTGTTATTGTTTGGCTCCAACGGCATCATCGCCGCTGCCATCGCGCTGCCGAGTTCCGATATCGTGCTACTCCGCACGTTTTTGGGCGCACTCTCGCTTGTCACCATCCTCGCCATCACCCAACGCCATACGTTGCAGGCGCCATCTCGCCCCCGCGAAGCCGCAGCCCTCCTCCTCTCGGGAGCCGCGCTGGGCGCCAGCTGGATTTTTCTGTTCCGCGCCTACCAGACGATTGGCGTCGGCGTATCCTCGCTGCTGTACTACTGCGGCCCCATCATCGTCATGGCCCTCTCGCCGTTTATCTTTGGCGAAAAACTGACCGGCGGCAAAATCGCCGGCTTTATCGCCGTCGCCTGCGGCGCTTTTCTCATCGCGGCCCAAGGCCTCGGCGGCAATATGCCCATTGCAGGTATCGCTTGCGGCATCGCCTCGGCCTTCTGCTACGCATTGATGGTCATCGCCAGCAAGGGTGCGCCACACATCGAGGGCCTCGAGAACTCCGCGCTCCAGGTGAGCGCCGCCTTTGTGACCGCGCTGACCCTCACACTCATCACGCAGGGCGTCCCCTCATTCCTGTCCGCCGGTGTCGCCGCCAGCATTGATTGGCGCGCCGTCGTCATGCTCGGTGTCGTCAATACCGGCATCGGTTGCCTGCTCTACTTTAGCGCCGTCGCCAAACTGCCCGTACAGACCGTCGCGGTCGTCGGCTACCTCGAGCCACTTTCGGCGGTCGTGTTCTCGGCCGTCCTTTTGGGCGAAGCCATGACACCGGTCCGTCTGATGGGCGCCGCACTTATCATCGGCGGCGCGCTCTTTTGCGAACTCGCCGACAAACGCGCAGGCGCCAAGACCGGCATCGCCCAGACAGCACACGCCTAAAAGCCCCTCTTCATTCAGTTTCAAAGGCGGGGCGCGCCCGCGATTATCACATTGCAGCACGCCATTCAGCGGATGCGTCCCTGCTTCGAAATGCTGCCTGCGTACATGAATAATCCCCAGATGAGGAATTATTGTCTAAAATAACCTGATGTGCCAAACTGCTCTTGTATGTATACAGGCGGCATAAAAGTTATCTATCTTGGACGGATAACCAGATGTCTAAGGGAGTCCACGTGGCACACACCAAACTGGAGGCAAACCTCCAAGGCCGGCATGGGCAGGGCGGGCACGGAGCCATTCCCCTCTCCGCTGGCATGCTGCTCGTAACGCTCGGCGTCGTCTATGGCGACATCGGCACGAGCCCTATGTACACCATGAAATCAATCGTCGCCAACAACGGCGGCATCGGCACCGTCAGCGAGGATATGATTCTGGGCGCGCTTTCGCTCGTCATCTGGACCATGACGCTCGTAACCACGGTCAAGTACGTGGTAATCGCCATGAAGGCCGACAACCACAACGAAGGCGGCATCTTCGCTCTGTTCAGTCTCGTGCGCAAGGTGGCGCCGTGGCTGATTCTCCCCGCCATGATCGGCGGCGCGGCGCTGCTCGCCGACGGCATCCTCACCCCCGCCGTCACGGTTACCACGGCCATTGAGGGCCTGCGCACCATCGAGTGGGGCCACGCGCTTTTGGGTGACGGGCAAACCAACATCATCATTATTACCATCATCATTATCTGCGGCCTATTTGCCATGCAGCGTGCCGGTACCTCGTCGATCGGCAAGCTGTTCGGCCCACTCATGACGCTGTGGTTCCTGTTCTTGGCTGGTGCCGGTCTGTTCAACATGCTCGGCAACCTGTCCATCTTGCGCGCGCTCAACCCCATCCGCGGCATCATGTTTCTGTTCTCGCCCATCAACCACTCGGGCATTATGGTGCTCGGCTTTGTCTTCCTGTCAACGACCGGCGCCGAGGCGCTCTACTCGGACATGGGTCATGTGGGCAAGGCCAACATCTATGCATCCTGGCCGTTCGTAAAGGCCGCACTTATCCTTAACTACCTTGGTCAGGGAGCTTGGCTGCTCGCCAATAACTCCAATCCTCAGATGCTCGCGATGGATATCGTCAACCCGTTCTATATGATGCTTCCCGAGCCCCTGCGCCCCTTTGCCATCGTGCTTTCGGCCGTAGCGGCGATCATTGCCTCGCAGGCGCTCATCACCGGCTCGTTCTCGCTGGTTTCGGAGGCCACGCGTCTCAACCTTATGCCGCACCTGCGCATCCACTACCCCAGCGACACCAAGGGCCAGCTCTATATTCCGCTCGTCAACAACATCATGTGGGTCGGCTGTATCTTCATCGTGCTGCTGTTCCAGAACTCCGAGCGCATGGAGAGCGCCTATGGCCTCGCCATTACCGTGACCATGCTTATGACCACGACGCTTTTGACGAGCTACATCGCCGGTATCCTCAAGCACAAGCTGGGTGCCGGCGTCTTCGCCCTGCTCTTTGGTGCCATTGAGCTGTGCTTCTTCGCTTCGTGCCTCACCATGTTCTTTGACGGCGGCTACGTCATGATCTTCCTGGCCTCGCTGCTGTTTGGCCTTATGTACGTGTGGCGCCGAGGCACCGCCATCGAGCGCACGCAGACGATCCTGCTGCCCGTCTCCAAGTACATCGACCAGCTCAATCGCCTGCGCAATGACGAGACCTATCCCGTGCTCGCCGACAATCTGGTATTTCTCACCAACAGCCCCGACCCGCTCACACTCGACCGCGACGTGCTCTACTCCATCTTGGACAAGCATCCCAAGCGCGCCAAGGCATACTGGTTCATCAACGTGCATGTCACCGATGAACCTTATACGCACGAATACTCCGTTGAGACCTTTGGCACGGACTTCCTGTTCCGCGTGCGCCTGAACCTGGGCTTTAAGGTCAATCAGCGCGTCAACGCCTATCTGCGCCAGATCGTTGGCGACCTGATGGCATCGGGTGAGTTGCCGCCGCAGCATCACACCTACTCCATCTACGAGACGCGCGGCAACGTGGGCGACTTCCGTTTTTGCATGCTGCGCAAGATGCTTGCCCCCGAGACGGACATCAACCGCAACGACCATCGCGTCATGGCCATCAAGTACGCCGTCCGCCGCGCCTGCGGAAGCCCGGCACGCTGGTATGGTCTCGAGAACTCGGCCATCATCATCGAGTACGTGCCCCTCTTTGCCCGTATGCGTCCGGCAGTCAAACTCGTACGCACCCAGGTGCCGCTCGAGGTTCAGATCGAGGAAGCCGAGGAAATGGATGTCGATATCTTCTCGGGCGACTTGGTCAACGGCAACGAAGCCGGTAGGGACATGAACGTCGATCCCACCGAGCTGCTCGAGAGCGTCGCCGAGACGCCCGAACAGCAACAACTCGACGGCCTCGAGAGCGAACAACTCAACGACGCTAACTTCTAACGACGTTGCGCATCGACGACAGCGGCCCTGCACCTCACAGGAAATGCGGGGCCGCATTGCATTGCAGTAAAGCTATCGGCTACGAACGGCGCGGCTCGGGAACCACGAGCCTATCGGGGCTCGCACCCTCGGCATCCATCAGGCTCACGTAGCGAATCGAAGGGTCCTCGTACGTCGCGTAGTAATAATTGCCCGTACGTGCGCTAAAGCATCCGGTGTAGATGGTCTTCTCGAACTTGCCATCGCCCATCCTGGACGCCCCCTCGATCATCATCACGCCCTCGAGTGAGCGGAACATGCGAATCACGTTTTCGGACTCGCTGTCTTTTTGCGGGTAATTGGCGTTGAGGTACGCTGCCTTTACAAAACGGCTCGGCGAATAGCAGTCGCCGGGAATGCCGCGCATGCCGGCACCCGCGCCATAGGGCTTAAGCTCGGCGCCGCGCCACGTCGCCGTCTGCGGAAAATCGTTCGTGGCGGTGATATAGGTGCGCAGGTTTTCCATGTGCCACGGGAAGGTCGGCTGGTTGGCGAGGGTGTCGACCGGGTCATCGTACACATGCAGGCCGTCGGCCATCATCTCGACCACAATGCTGCGCCGGTCGTCGCCGATAATCCAGTGGAGCAGCGACACGCCTAGGCCTTCGCCCGCCGATTTGGCCACGATCGCCACGTCATGCAGCGCCACCTCGACCTCATCGACCGTCGAAAACGTCGCGGCTACCCATAGGGGAAACTCGTAGGCCGCGATATTGGTCTTGCCCTCGACAGGGCCCTCGGCATACTCGGCATAGCCGGGAAAGTTGAGGCCCGCCACTGCCAGGCCCGCATCGTTGCCGCAGTCGAAAAACATGGGATAGTTCTCGTAATCGATGCACATGCCGATTACCGCGTGTGCCGCTGTCGCATCGTCGATAAACGAATACGGGATGTGGAACCCGAGGGGCATCACACGAACCTGCTCGCCGTATCCAAAGCTCCAGTCGAGGTTGCGGCCCAGATACATGTTGCCAGAATTATCGGTAAATCGAATACTCGTGCACATAGCGCCTCCTAGCTTAACGTTCTTCCTAAGTTCATTGTCACCAATTAGAGGGGCCCTAAACAAAAAAAGCCCGGACATGACAACAATGTCACGCCCGGACTATTCAATCAGGATAAACTCAACCAAGTTAACCCCGCAGGTCGTCTAAGGGATCAAAGTGCCGCAGATTGCCACAAAAGAGGAGCGAAGCATACTTAAGGTACGCGAGCGACGATTGAGCGGCAAGGTGCGGTGCTTTGGTCCCCTTAGACCAACTTTCCTAGACAGTGGTCAATCATGTGTTGGATCATCTGAGCCTCAAAGCCCGCGTAGTCGCGGCGGCACTCCTTCATCTTGCCATCGACGATCTGGTCAAAGGCAACCTTGCACTTGATGTAGCGCGTAGACTTGGTGATCTCCTCGTGCGTCAGGCAGCTCTCCTCCATCTTGCTGGCACCCAGGCCAAACACCAGACGGGGGTTGTAGAGCACATGGGGCTCGCCGGCATCGTCCAGGTAGACGCAGACCTTCTTGGTGACGCCGATCTGGTTGGCGGCAAGGCAGCCGGCATCGTCGAGCGACTTGATGGTATCGATCAGGTCCTGCGCCACCGACTCGTCCTCGACAGTCGCGACCTCGCAACGCTGGGACAGAATAGCCTCGTCGTGGCAGAGCTCTTTAATCATGCATTCCTCCATAGGGGTCGTTGTAACTGCTTAAGTATACGGTACCTACACATTTTCATACGGAAAATACCGCCCGTCCATTACAAAGCGCCGAACATCGACATGCGAGGAACAGCAAGGTTGTAAAGGCGATATAGTAAGTAAGTTCGTGTCAATCGGCCTAAACTCGGGGCCGAACAAGGAAAGGGTGTGCATGGACGAACTATTTCACGTCAGCGAGCGCAAGTCCACAATCGGGACCGAACTTCGCGCTGGACTGACAACGTTCCTGGCAATGGCCTACATCATTGCCGTCAACCCCGCGGTGCTCTCGGGCGCCGGCATCGATGCGAGAGCGCTCGCCTGCGCCACTTGCCTGGGCGCCGGCATCATGACCATCTGCATGGGCATCTTCGCAAACCGCCCGCTCGCCTGCGCGTCGGGTCTGGGCATCAACGCCATGATCGCGGGCATCACCACCACCATGTGCGGCGGCGACTGGCACGTGGCCATGAGCGTCATCTTCCTCGAGGGTGTCGTCATCTTGCTGCTCGTCCTGTGCGGCCTGCGCGAGGCCATTATGGATGCCATCCCCGTGGTCCTGCGCCACGCCATCTCGGTTGGCTTGGGCCTCTTCATCGCCATGATCGGCCTGTGCGACGCCGGCATCATCACCGCTGGCGCCGGTACGCTTGTCGGCTTGGGCGACATCACTTCTCCCACCTTTATCGTCGGCATCATCTCCATCGTCGTGACGGTTGCCCTGGCTTCCCGCAACGTGCCGGGCTCACTGCTCATCGGCATCATCGTCGCCGTTATCGCCGGCATCCCGCTGGGCGTCACCCACGCTCCCGAGGGCCTCATCGCCCCGCTCGATTTCTCGACCTTTGGCGCTCCGTTTTCCAGCACTGCCGACGGCAACATGGCCATCGTGAAGGTTCTGACCGACCCGATGCTGCTCGTCGTCGCCTTCTCGCTGCTCATGAGCGACTTCTTCGACACCATGGGTACCGCGATGGCCGTCGCCAAGCAGGGCGAGTTCCTGACCGAGGACGGCAATGTCGAGGACATCCGCCCCATCCTGGTCGTTGACTCCGTGGCCGCCGCTGCCGGTGGCTTTATGGGTGTCTCCTCCATCACCACCTTCGTCGAGTCCACGTCCGGCGCCGCCGACGGTGGCCGCACGGGCCTCACCTCCGTCACCACCGGTGTGTTGTTTATCCTCGCCGCCTTCTTCTCCCCCATCGTCTCCATCGTTTCCAGCGCCGCCACCTGCGGTGCCCTGGTCTACGTCGGTTACCTCATGATGAGCGAGGCCTCCGGAATCGACTGGTCCGACGTGTCGCAGGGCTTCCCGGCGTTCATGATCGTCGCCGGCGTGCCCTTCACCTACTCCATCTCTGCCGGCATCGGCCTGGGCTTTATCGCCTACGTGGTCGTCGCGCTCTTTAAGGGCGAGGCTTCCAAGATCAAGCCGCTCATGTGGGTCGCGGCCCTTGCCTTCCTCGTCTACTTCTTCGTAGCGTAAGGGCATAGCCTACTAAAGCAAAACAACCAGGCGCGGAGTCGCATCGAGCGGCTCCGCGCCTTTCTTTTAGCGTCTGCCCCCGTGCCAGCGTGCGACAATTAAGGCCGTCAATATCACAACACCGAGAGAAGTCGGCCTTGGAAGTGCATCAGAAGCAGATAACCGTTTATTCAGAGTGTGCGGAAGGCGCGCCCGTCATCTATCTCCCCGTGGTTATGGGTGACGGTGGTGAGGTCTACGAGCGCTGCCGAGAGCTCGACTGCCCGCCGTTCACCCTCGTCGCCATTGGAGGACTCGATTGGAATCGCGAGCTGAGCCCCTGGGCATGCGACGGATGCGTGCGCGGTGCCGAGCCCTTTGGCGGGCAGGCGTCTGGGTTTCTCGATGAACTGCTGAATCAGATAATCCCACAGGTCGAATCATCACTTCTCTGCCCGCCTACCTGGCGCGGCATTGCCGGTTACTCATTGGCGGGCCTCTTTTCGCTTTGGGCCCTCTGGCAAACCGATACCTTTGACCGCGCGGCGAGTGCATCGGGGTCGCTGTGGTTCCCCGGCTTTATCGACTACGCGCACGAGCACACGATGCCGAAAGCGCCCGATGCCGCCTATCTGTCGCTCGGCAAAAAAGAGACCAAGACGCCCAACCGCATGATGCGGCACGTACTCGACGACACGCGCGCAATGGAAGAGCTGTTTATCGAGCGTGACATTCCAACAACGCTGGAGCTCAACCCCGGCAACCACTTTGCCCAAACCGACCTGCGTATGACGCGTGGCATTCGCTGGATACTGACGCGCTAAATATAGCCCGGCACACAGTCACCGACCGTGACCGGTACTGCTATCTCCAAACGCGCTCGGCAATGCGCTTGACCAGCGCGATCTTTGCCCACTGTTCATCCTCGGTCAGTTTGTTGCCGATCTCGCAGCTGGCAAAGCCGCACTGGGGCGACAGGTACAGGTTCTCGAGCGGTACGTACTTTGCCGCTTCGCGGATGCGCTCGACGATGGCATCCTCGTCCTCGAGCTCTGGCGCCTTGGTGGTCACCAGGCCCAGCACGACCTTCTTGCCGGGAGCGACGTACTTGAGCGGCTCAAAGCCACCGGCGCGCGGCGTATCGAACTCAAGATAGAACGCGTCGACATCCTCGCGCGCAAACAGGTACGGTGCAATGGGATCATAACCACCCTCGAAGGCATACGTGGAGTGATAGTTGCCGCGGCACACGTGCGTGTTGATGACCAGATCGTCGGGCTTGCCCGCGATGGCGGCATTGTTGAGCGCCACGCCCAGCTCGCTCACCTTTTGCAGGTCAACCGGGCTCATGCCGGTCTTGGACACAAAGTCGCTATCGCAATAGATGCCCCAGGTGCAGTCATCAAATTGGATGTTGCGGCAGCCTGCGGCATACAGGTCGGCAATCACGGTGCGATATGCTGCGGCGATGGCATCGGCGAGCTCTTCGTCGGTCTTGTAGACGGCGCGCAGACTCTCCTGCTGACCATCGCAGCGGTCGAGCGTGACTTCGGAGAATGTCTGAATCGGCGCCGGAATGGTCTGACGCGCGACCTGGCCCTCCACCTCAAGCGCCTTGACAAACTTGAAGTGCTCGACGAACGGATGGTTCTCGCCGCTAATGGGACCGGTTACAACAGCGGTGTCGGCGGTAGTCTCCTCATCGTGGAACATATAGCCCGTACGAGAGGCACGATGCTCGACGCCGTTAAGCCCCCACATAAAGTCGAGATGCCAATAGCTGCGGCGGAACTCGCCATCGGTGATCACCTGCAGGCCGGCGGCCTTCTGCTTTGCCACCAAGTCGCGAATGGCCTCGTCCTCGACGGCCTTAAGCCCCTCGGCATCAAGCGTGCCTGCCGCATAGGCAGCGCGGGCATCCTTTACGGCCTGCGGACGAAGAAAGCTGCCGACGATATCGGCGCGAAACGGCGCGTTCGGTTGAATCGAAGTGCTCATAGATATCTCCCTTTGCATTGGTTGCTTTACTGGGACACAGTATGAGCGTTCATATGGCCATCGTAAAATATACGTTTATAACAGTTTGATATAGATGATTCCTATATCAGTCTGGACTGCCACAGAGAGATTTGACCCGTGCAGAACGCAGCAGTCTAGATGTGCTGACGGATCGCGTCGATATAGGCCTGCCCATAGCGCGTGAGCGTCGTGTTCTTGCGTGTGATAATACCGATCTCCATGTACTCGTCCACATCGAGCGGAATCGAGATAATACCGGGACCGTTGAGTTCATGGCTGATCACGCCCGAACACACCGTGTAACCGTTAAGGCCCATAACTAGGTTGAACAGCGTCGCACGGTCACGCACGCGGATATTCTTGCGGCGCTCAAACGTCGAGGTCAGCTCTTCAGAATAATAAAACGAGTTATAGCTGCCCTGCTCATAGGACAGGAACGGGTAGTCCTTGAGATCTTCGAGTGTCACGCTGGCGTGGTCCGCCAATGGATGGTCGGCGCATACAAAGACATGCGGCGCAGCGCAGAAGAGCCCCTCGAATACGAGCTCGTTGGCGGCGAGCATGCGCTCGATAACCTCGCGGTTATGCTCGGATAAGTACAGGATGCCCAGTTCGCTTTTCATATGCGCGACGTCCTCGATAATCTCGTGGGTCTGCTCCTCGCGCAGGGTAAAGTCGTAGCGCGCGGCATCGAACTCGCGGATCACGTCGACAAACGCGTTAACGGCAAAGGAATAATGCTGGCAGCTCACACTAAAGTGCGGCACCTGCTCGGACGTGCCTTTGTACTTGCCCTCGAGCAGGTCGGCCTGGTCGAGCACCTGGCGCGCGTAGCCCAAGAAGGTCTCGCCTTCCTCGGACACAATGACGCCCTTGTTGGTGCGCTCAAAGATGTGCACGCCCATCTCGTTTTCGAGATCGCGGATCGACGCGGTAATCGAAGGCTGCGACACAAAGAGCCGGCGCGAGGCCTCGGTGATACTGCCGCATTCGGCAACCTTAACAACATACCTGAGTTGCTGAAGCTTCATGACTTTCCCCCTAGACGGTCGTAATGCCGAAACCTGCCGCGTCCACCTGACACATAAACGGCGGCATCTCCCCCGTCGCAGCGCAGGCGGCAATCTGATGCAGAGCCCCGGCAACCGCATCATCTGCCGCAGCGCCGATATGCCAGCGCGCGGCAGCCGTGACCGCCTCGTTGGCATTGGCGACTGCAACGGAGTTGGGAACGGCATCGATCATGGGCAGATCGTTATCGGAATCGCCGAATACGGCCACCTCGTCGAGCGTCAGGCCCAAAGCACGCGCCAGCTCCAGCGCAGCGCAACCCTTGTCCCAATCTGCTGGAAGAATGTCGAATAGGCGCACACGATTGTTGGGAAACACGAGCGAGAGTTCCGGCACCTCAGCGGCAACGCGCTCGCGTAGCCCCGCGAGCTCCTCACGCGAACGGGCACTCCAGATATTCGCCTTGTATACCGGGGCATCATCGACAACAGGACGGCACGGGGCCTCTTCGCCTTTGAGCCATGCGTTGCCGCCCGACTCCATGGCGCGACGAACGCGCTCGGGATCACTCGTCACACAATAGGCATCGTTATTCCAAAAGTCATCGCCCAGGCTGTAGACTTTCAGATACGTATCGTCGGTCTCTTGCTCCAAGTAGTCAGCCAAGCGCATCAGGGCGGCGTTGTCGGTCGCATGCGAGGCCACCACCTCGCCGTCCACAAACATGACCTGGCCGTTGCAGAACGCACCGGTCGAAAAGCACTCGGAACAATTTTTGAACATCCAGCCCATCGCGGACGGTTGGCGACCCGAAACCGGGCCAAAGTGCAGACCCGCCGCCTGCATGGCATGAATGCCCTCGATGGCGTAGTCGCTGGCGCCGTCATGCCCGGCCGGAATCAGCGTATCGTCCATATCGGTCAGCACAAGTTTAATCATAAGGTCCCCCGTCATTTTCACCGTAACCATTGTAACGACCTACCAATAAGGGACGGGTTTATTTTGGCAGGTTTTATCTGGGAAAATACCGCGCCCCAGTTGCCACCTGCCAAAATAAACCTGTCCCTTTTTGGCAGGTGCGCTAGTATAGGGAGCAACAGATTCGATGCGGGAGTGCCGGCGGTGCAAACCACAAGGCTGAGAGGGCATGGGGCCCAATCCTTTGAACCTGTCAGTTAATGCTGGCGTAGGGAGCATGCCGCCTTTACAGGGGCGCTGTCTATGCACAGCGCCCCTTTTCTATGCCAAGGAGGCATGTGCAGTGATCAATTCGGAACAGCTCAAGCAAAACGTAGTCAAGGCCGCGGAGGAGATTCGCGCCACGAATCCGATGGCCGGCTCCATCACCAATACGGTGACGATTGATTTTGTCGCCAACGCACAGCTCGCCGTGGGCGGATCGGCCGCCATGGTCTACCTGCCCGACGAGGGCGAGGCGCTCGTTGCCGGCGGCGGCGCCATCTATCTCAATATGGGAACGCTCTTCCCCATCTACGAGCAGACGATTCCCCGCGCAGCCAAGGCGGCGCATGACGCCGGCAAGCCCTGGGTGCTCGACCCGGTGGGCCTGGGCATCGGTAGCCTGCGCACCCAGCTGGTAAACGAGCTCAAGCAGTACAAGCCCGCCATCGTGCGCGGCAACGCCTCCGAGATCATCGCGCTTGCCGCCCTATGGAACCTTGAGGGTGAGGCAGCCGACCTCAGCCGCGCCCGCGGCGTCGACACCACCGACACCGTTGATGCCGCCCGCGATGCCGCTGTGGCGCTCGCTCGCTACACTGGTGGCGCCGTAGTTGTCTCGGGCGAGGTTGACCTGATCACCGACGGCACGACCGTGGCCAAGTCCCATGGCGGCAGCCCGCTCATGTCCAAGATCACCGGCTGCGGCTGCTCGCAGGGCGGCGTGCTGGCCGTGTATGCCTGCGCCGGCGACCCGCTTACGGCAGCCATCTGCGGCACCGCGGTCTACAACGTTGCCGGCACGCGTGCCGCCGCTGTCGCCGATGCCCCGGCAAGCTTTAAGGTCGCCTTTATCGATGAGCTCTACCGCGCGACCGCCCAGGACATCGCCGACAACCAGCTCGAGCTCGAGGAGGCATAAGCCCATGTCCGAGTCCGCAACCAGCGCCGGCATGAACACGTTGGTCGCCGTGGCCATTGCCCCGTGCGGTACGGGCGACGAGCTCTCCGCCGAGGTCGCCGAAGTCGTGCGCGTCATTCGCGAGAGCGGCCTTCCCAACCGCACCACCTCGATGTTCACCGAGATCGAGGGCGACTGGGACAAGGTTATGCAGGTCGTACGCGATGCGACCTTTGTGTTGGCGAGTAAGGGCATCCGAACCGAAGTCGTACTCAAAGCCGATATTCGACCCGGATTTACCGACACCATGACCGGCAAACTCGAGCGCATGGAAGCACAGATCAAAAAGCAGGAGGAAGCACGATGAGCATCCGCGACAACCTTGATATCTCGGCCTATCTGGTACTCGGCCCCGAAAACACACTCGGGCGCCCCGTGGGCGATGTGGTGGCGCAGGCGCTCGACGCCGGCTTTACCTGCATCCAGGTGCGCTCCAAGGTTGCAAGCGCCCGCGAGATCATTGCGCTGACAGGCGACGCCGCGCAGGCAATCGCGCAGGCCGGCAAGACCGGTCAGGTCGCCCTGCTGATCGACGACCGCCTTGACTGCGTGCTCGCCGCGCGCGAGCAGGGCATCGCTGTCGACGGCGTGCACGTGGGCCAAAGCGATATTCCCGTCGAGGTCTGCCGCAAACTTTTGGGCCCCGATGCCATTGTGGGTCTTTCGGCCCGCTGCGAGGAGATGCTCGAGTACGTCAAGACCGCCGACATGAGCCTGGTCAACTACCTAGGCGTAGGCCCGCTGCACGAGACCGAGACCAAGCGCGACTGCGGACGCGCAGCCGATGGCTCCATCATCACCAAAAGCTTTGAGGATCTGGCCGCACTCCACGCGGCAAGCCCCGTGCCCATCGTGGTGGGCGGCGGCGTCAAGACGGCCGACCTGCCACAGCTCAAGGCCACCGGCGTCGATGGCTTCTTTGTGGTGAGCGCCGTCTGCAGCGCCGACGACCCCCACGCCGCAGCCAAGGAGCTCGTCGACACCTGGCAGCAGGCATAGACATAAGCCGAGCAGCTGATTCGCAGCCTCATATCTTCAATAGCGGAAAGCGCATCCCAGTTTGGACCTCCATTCCGGGATGCGCTTTCCGTAAAGAGGGGCAGTGGGAAACTGCATCCCAGTCTGAACACATATTCCGGGATGAACTTTCCGCCACGGGCCTCTCGCGGAAACCGCATCCCATTCCAAACGCTCATTCCGGGATGCGCTTTCCGCCGCAGCCCCTACTCCGCCAGATACGCTTCCAACGCCGGCAAAGTCGCCTCTGCATCGCGACGGCCGATCTGATAGATGCGCTCGAGCTCATCCGGTTCGCGGCACAGCGACGGCACCTTCACTGATTCACTCGGCCGCACCACAAAGATCTCGCCGGCAGCCTCGCGACGTGCCAGGTCATCGAGCGTGGCATTGTAGACCTCATGCCGATGCTCAAGCGCTGCGACAAACTCCGGGTAGTGACGGAACACGCGCCGCAGCATGGGCATCACGCTGTTGGGCTGCTTCACAAAGCCCGCCGGCTGCGTCAGCACCACCACGTTGCGGTCATACCCCTGCGCAAACAGCCAAGCACTGGGAATGGAATCGGCCACGCCGCCATCCAGATATTTATGCCCGTCAATAGCGACAGGACGCGTTGCCACGGGAATCGCCGACGACGCCCGAATCCACTCGATATCTCGCTCGTCGCCATAAGGCAGGTCGTGGTAGACGGCCTTGCCCGTCTCGATATCGGTACACACGCACGTAAACCGCATGGGGCAGGCACGATATGTCTCCAGGTCGATGGGATCGCGCTCGATGGGCACCTCGTGATAAGCAAAATCGGCATTGAACATGTCTCCAGTTCGCAACCAGCTCGTCACACTCGCATAGCGCTTATCGGCACAATAGGCTTTGTTGTAGCGAATGGCGCGGCCGATCTGCCGCGATTTAAAGTTGTAGCCAAACGCCGCGCCCGCCGAAACGCCCACCATATGGTCGCAGGTCAAACCGTGTTCCATCCAAACGTCGAGCACGCCCGCCGTATACATACCGCGGTAGCCGCCTCCCTCGAGCGCAAGCCCCACCGTGCGCGTCGTATCTGGCTGCGCCATACGACCATCTCCGTTTCTGCGTTTTAAACCGAGACAAATATACCCGTCAACATATATCGTCTCAGTTGCATTTTTCATCGAACATCGCATTGTCGCGCTACCGCCTGTCGAATAATAGCCGCCCACAGTATGCGCACCCATATCCCCGCTCTCGAGGTAAGCGGCTTTGTGGTGACGCTCGACAAGTACATTTGACAGATTGTGCCCGTCGACGGCGATCATGGCCGCAGCACGCAAATCATTTCATCGATGCTCGAGATGGCGCATTCGCTCCATCTGCCCGTCGTGGTCGAAGGCGTCGAGACAAATGAGCAGGCGAACATGCTACGACAAATGGGCGCCCGCTACGCCCAGGGCTTCCTCTACTTCCGCCCCATGCCGGCAAAAGATTTTGAGGTATTGCTCGATGGTGGCAATAGCAATTGATACGCTCGCGCGCAGAACGCTACCGTTAAGGGACATGCTTGTCCCCATTGGCTAACTTATATTCCCAAATCGAGTTGAATTGGGGATATGATACAAACCACTGTCTCGCCCAAGGAGGTTATGCATCATGAACGAGTCCTATCGCCTGGGCGAGCAATCGGTTATTACCTATCTTCAGCGACTTGCGAATGGCGTCTCGACCGCCGAGCTCGATGTTGCCGCGCTGCCCACAGAGCTGCACGCCATTGGTGAGCAGCTGCAGAAGACGCACGCTATCCTGCAACAAGAGCGGCAGCTGCTTGAGCGCAACGTCTATATCGATCCGCTCACCAACTTGGGCAACCGTGGCGGACTCGACCGTCACGTCGAGCAACTCTGGCGCACAGGCGACCCCTTCACCTGCGCCTATATTGACATCGACCACCTTAAGCACTGCAACGATAAGTTTGGCCACGCCGAGGGCAATCGCTATATTCTGAGCATCTGCCGCGCGCTCACTGAAACAATGGAGCACGATGAGATGCTGTTCCGCATCGGTGGAGACGAATTTGTACTCGTGTCCCCCACGACAGGCGAAGCCGAGCTCGAGCAGCGCCTTGAGCGGGTACGCGCCGACCTTATCGAGGCGACATCAGACGATAAAGCGCCCATGATCTCTAGTTTTAGTTTTGGCTGCTCGCGCGTCGACCCGCTTGCAGGCGACACGCGTCGCCAGATGACGATGGATGCCGATCGCAAGATGTATCGCTATAAGCTTATGCATCGTGTGCAGCAACCGAAAGACAGTGACGCACCGCAACAGCCAATCGCCGAGCAGTTTCCGTGCAACGACCGGGTGTTCCAAGCAATCTCCATGAGCTCCGAGACGCGCTATCCGTTTATCCTCAATCTCGATACGGGCGAATCGCAATGGTCGGTCAACGCCGTGCGCGATTTTGACCTGCCTTCCCAGCACCCATTTAACTCGGTCGATATGTGGCTTGCCCGCGTCCACCCCGAGGACCGCGACAATGTGCGCGCCGAGCTCGATATGGTGGTCAACGGCACGTGGCACTTCCACTACATGCAGTACCGCGTGATGGACGCCACCGGAGCGTACGCGCTTTGCGACTGTACGGGCTACCGCTTGGACGGCACCGATACCGAGCCTAACATGTACGTGGGCATTATCGTCAACCGAAGCCTAGCGGATACGACCGACTCGGTAACGGGCCTGGGCGATATTCACGCCCTGGTCAACGCTATTGCAGAGATGCGCCGCGTGGCGCGCAAGGCAGGCTTTATCGCCATTAAGGTCGACGATATCGCCGAGGTCAATGCCCGCTTTGGATTCGATGCAGGCGACCGCGTGCTCGCCGAAAGCGCCGCCTGCATCATGGATTGTTCGCGCGGCAAGGGCCGCCTATTCCGCTCGACGGGACCAATGTTCGTGGCACTCTTCGATGAGCTCGGCCCCGAGGCAATCGATGAGCTCGCAAGCGAAATCGAACGATTCCTGGGCTCTCCCGTGCTCATCGGCTCGCTCGAATATCAGCCGCCCATTCGCGTGGCCACGCTCCATCTGGACGGCGTCGACCGACAGCCCGTTTCCATTCTGAACGAGCTCAAAGCGCGTCTTAAAGAGGCGCCGCAAGTACCGGGCACCAAGCTGGACTAGCGCTGCGGGGCGTATTGTGAAACACAAGCCGCTTCACATCACGCCTGAGCCATCTACCCTCTCGTGCGATAATCCTCCGCAGAAGTCACCGACAGCAGAGGGAGTTTGTGATGAAGGTTCTTTTAGTCAATGGCAGCCCCAAGGCAAACGGCAACACTGCCCGCGCACTCGCCGAGATTGCAGAACAGCTTAAAGCCGAGGGCATCGATACCGAGGTGTTTCAGCTGGGCGCCAAGCCCATTCGCGACTGCATCGGCTGCGGCCAGTGCGGCAAGCTTGGCGGTCGCTGCACCTTTGACGACGACGTAGTCAACGAGCTCATCGCTGCCGCCGAACAAGCCGACGGTTTTGTCTTTGGCTCACCCGTCTACTATGCGCACCCCAGCGGCCGCATCCTCTCGGCACTCGATCGCGCGTTTTATGCTGGCAGCAAGGCCTTTACACATAAGCCGGGCGCCGCCGTCGCCGTCGCCCGTCGCGGCGGCACGTCGACCACCTTCGACGTGCTCAACAAGTACTTCACTATCAATCAGATGCCCGTGGTGGCCTCCACGTACTGGAACAACGTCTTTGGTGCCATGCCGGGCGAGGCCGCCCAGGATGCCGAAGGCCTTGCCACCATGCGAAACATCGGCAAAAACATGGCCTGGCTCCTGCGTTGCATCGAGGCGGGAAAGGCCGCCGGCATCGACGCGCCCGAGGCCGATCACGCTAGGACCAATTTCATCAAATAATTCCAGCGGTGGTCACCTTGATGTTCTATCAATGTAAGCGAAAAGCCAGCTGATGAGGCAAGGTGCCTTGAAAGAGGAGGGCGCTGGGCTTTTGCCCGCGCCCGACGATTGAAAGGCAGATTGCCCATCAGATGGCTTTGCAGCGTCGAGGTGACCGCCGTTCGTTAGAACGGCGGAACTACGAGAACGGCGGAACAAAATGATTCAAATCTTCGGAACTAAGAAGTCCTTCGATACCAAGAAGGCACAGCGCTTCTTTAAAGAGCGCCGCATTAAGGTGCAGTTTATTGACCTTAAGGAAAAGGAGATGAGCAAAGGCGAGCTCACGAGCGTGATGCAGGCAATCGGCGGCATCGACAAGCTGCTCAACCCCAAGGCCAAGGACGAGGAGACGCTCGCACTCATCCAGCACCTCACCCCTAGCCAGCGCTTCGACAAGTTGCTCGAGAACCAGCAGGTTCTAGCCGAGCCCATTGTGCGCAACGGCAAGAAGGCAACCGTCGGCTATTGCCCGGACGTGTGGGGAGCCTGGGAGTAGCCTGTGTTATTTGCCAGCGCGTGGGTATAAGAGCAGGCGTTTGGCATATGATTCAACTGTAAACCATGTCTAACAAAGGAGGGCACATGCCCAACAAACCCGTGAAGATCATCATGCTTACCGGATACCTCGGTGCCGGTAAGACCACGCTGCTCAACCACATCCTTGCTAACGACGGCGGTATCCGCGCCGCCGTGATCGTCAACGATATCGGCGAGATCAACGTCGATGCCAGCCTCATCGCCGACGGCGGCCTTTCCGAGACCGACGACCTCATCCCGCTCACCAACGGCTGCATCTGCTGCACGCTTTCGGATGACCTGGCCAACCAGCTGGAGGGCATCGCCGATTCGGGCAAGTTCGACTACATCATTATCGAGGCATCGGGCATTTGCGAACCTATCCCCATCGCCTACACCATCTCGAGCTTCTGCGACGAGGCCAAGGTGGGCGGCGAGCCCAAGCTCGCACTCGACAACATCGTGGCCGTGGTCGATTGCGCCCGCATGTACGACGAGTTCAACGGAGGCCGCGACCTGCTGGCCGAGGATATCGACGAGGACGACATCGAGAGTCTGCTTATCCAGCAGATCGAGTTCTGCTCCACGCTGATCCTCAACAAGACCGATACCGTGAGCCCTGAGCAGGTCGCCGAGCTCAAGGCCATCGTGCGCAGCCTGCAGAAGGACGCCGTGATCGTCGAGGCCCAAAACGGAGAGGTTCCCATGGAGGAGCTGCTCGACACCGGCCGCTTCGACTTTATGCGCGCCTACAACTCCGCCGCTTGGATCGAGGCCATGGAGCATCCCGAGGAGCACGACGACCCCGAGGTGCTCGAGTACGACATCGACACCTTTGTGTACTCGCGCCGCAAGCCGTTTGACCTGCAAAAGTTCACCGATTTTGTTGAGCAAGAGTGGCCCGACGAGGTCATTCGCGCCAAGGGTCCGCTGTGGCAGACTGGCGATCCGGACATGTGCTACATGTTTGAGCAGGCCGGCCACCAGATGCGCCTGATGGAGAATGGCTTGTTCGTTGACTCCGCGCCCGAGGGCGAGAAGCAGAAGATCATCGACGAAAGCCCCGAGATCATGCAAATTTGGGACGACGAGACGGGCGACCGCATGACAAGCCTGTGCATCATCGGCCGTCACATGGACAAGGATGCGCTCATCGCCTCCCTCGATGCTTGCCTGACCGACTGGCACCGCGCCTAGGTTTATCCAAGCGGGCATTTTTCCGCCTACGTAACCACCAAACCACCACGAAGGTACCCTTCGTGGTGGTTTTTCGTTCTGAACCAAGGAGATTCATGTTCAACATTGTGCTGTATGCGCCCGAGATTCCGGCCAATACGGGCAATATCGGCCGCACCTGCGTGGTTACCGGCGCCCGTCTGCATCTGGTGGAGCCGCTGGGGTTTTCGCTCGACGACAAGACGGTGCGTCGCGCCGGTCTGGGCTACTGGCAAAACTTGGACGTGACGACCTATGCCGGCTGGGAGGATTTCCTTGCGCGCAACGGTCTCTCCCCTGCCGATGGTCGCCTGCATCTGCTGACAAAAAAGGCACGCCGCACCTATGCGCAAAGCACCTACCGCGACGGCGACTTTTTGGTCTTTGGCAGCGAGAGCTCGGGGATTCCCGAGCCACTGCTTGCCGCGGCGTCCGAACGCTGCGAGCGCATCCCCATGCTACGCGATTGTGACTCACTCAATAACGCCGAGGCTTGGGAAGCTCACGAGGAATCGCTGGGGCACACCGAGGACAGCCACGAGGCCATCCTTCAACAGGACATCTGCGGCAACTTCGTCAACCCGGACGACTACCGCATCAGCGCACTCAACCTCTCCAACAGCGCCGCCATCGTCCTCTACGAGGCCCTGCGCCAAACAGGCTTTCCGGGAATGTGACAAAGGGACAGTCCCTTTGTCACATTCAAGCGCCACGTCGATGACACACACCTGATTGATGCTCTAAATATCGAACCATCACTTTTAATCATAATTAACTAAAATAAAATGAAGTTAAACGGCGATGCGAAAGGAGAGCCTTGTGGAATATCTCGAGAACCCGTTTACCCCCAGTTTTGGTGAGGTTCCTGCCCATCTCGCTGGCAGACAACAGATTATTCGGGATTTGGACCGCGCCTTCTTGAGCCAACGCAGGCGCCCGGAATTGACCTCGATTTTCTCAGGCGCGCGCGGAACCGGTAAAACCGCTCTCATGTCGTCGCTTGCGACAAGGGCGGAATCCCACGGCTGGATTGCCGTAAAGACGACCGCGCTCCCGGGAATGCTTGAGGAAATCGAGTTCGGGGCGAAACGTGCTGCAGGCCATCTCATCGACCCATCTATCAACTTCGAAGTCACCGGTCTCGGAATTGCACCATTCGGCAGCATCGAGGTCAATCGCGTTCATGATGCCTCAACCTGGCGCTATCGCATGAGCGACATCATCGACCAGCTCAACGAGGCGGGCACCGGGCTGCTCGTCACGGTTGATGAGGTCGATCCGACGCTCGACGAGATGATTCAGCTCGCGGCGACGTATCAGCACTTTGTGACCGATGGGAAACGCGTCGCGCTGCTCATGGCGGGACTTCCCAACAACGTATCGACGCTACTGAACCACAAGACGGTCTCGTTCCTTCGCCGCGCCCAACAATATCATCTGGGGCGTATCGCCGACCACGATGTGCGTGAGGCCCTAATCCGAACGATCCAGGAAAACGACCGCTTGGCGGATGCCAAGGGAATCGATAAGGCCGTTCGCTCGATTTCGGGCTTTCCCTTCCTTTTGCAGCTTGTGGGTTACCGCGCCTGGGATCTCACGAGCAACTCGAGGGAAATATCATCGCGCGACTTTGACCTGGGAATCAAAATCGCGCGCGACGAGATGGACGACCGAATCCTCGCGGCAACCTATCGGGAACTCACTGCAGAGGACAAGCGATTCCTCATCGCCATGCTCGATGACAAGGAAGAGTCCACCACCGCCGACCTTGTCGAGCGCCTTAAGCGTTCGCCGCAGCAGGTCTCCCGCTACCGACGCCGCATGATAGACGCCGGCATCATCGGGGAGCGAGGACGAGGGCTCGTCGCATTTGAATTGCCATTCTTCCGCGACTATCTCGCCGCTCAATGCGTGAAATAGGCATCAATGAGGCAAAGGGACTGTCCCTTTGCCTCATTGTCTATAGGTAGCGGCCGGTGATGCTTGCGGAGCAAGCTGCGATGTCGCCCGGCGTGCCGGCGCAGACGATTTGCCCGCCGGCGTCGCCCCCGCCCGGGCCCATGTCGATCACGTAATCGGCGTTGCGGATAAGGTCGAGATCGTGTTCGATCACGATAACCGTGGCGCCTTTGGCAACAAGGCCGTCGAACACACTCAGCAACACCTGAACATCGAGCGGATGTAGTCCGATCGTGGGCTCGTCGAACACGAATACGGCATCATTCTGCACGCGGCCCATCTCGCTCGCGAGCTTAAGACGCTGCGCCTCGCCGCCCGAAAGCGCCGGTGTGGGCTCACCAAGTGTGAGATAGCCCAAGCCCAGGTCGTGCAAGGTCTGCAAGCGCGCCTGAACTTTCTTGAGTCCCACCGTGGCGTCGATAGCCTCGTCCACACTCATGTCCATGAGCTGCGGCAACGTAAGCAGGCTCCCGTCCTTGCCCTCGCGATGGATATGCGAAGCCGCGTCTGCATAACGTGAGCCGTGGCATGCCGGGCAGACGATCTCGACATCGGGCAAAAACTGCACGTCGAGCGATATCGAGCCCGTGCCATCGCACGTTGGGCAGCGCAAGGCGCCAGTGTTGTAGCTAAAGGCACCTGCCTTGTAGCCGGCCGCCTTGGCCTCGGGCGTACGGGCGAAGGCGCGGCGCAGCTCATCATGGATGTCGGCATAGGTTGCCACCGTCGAGCGCACATTGGCGCCGGTGGGCGTGGCGTCAATCAGGGTGGCGCGCGCGATGCCCTCGGCATCGACCCAACGCACGTGCCCCGGCAGGCGCTCGCCGGCTGCCTGCGCCTTGAGCGCCGGGATGAGCGTCTCGAGCACCAACGTCGTCTTGCCCGAACCCGAAACGCCCGTCACCGCGACGAGACGGCCGCGCGGGATATCGACTTCGAGCGGCTTGACGGTATGGATGGCATCGGTCGCCATGCGGATATGGCCCTGGTCGAACATCTCGTCATCAGTCACCTGCGGACGCAAGCGCTTGGGCTCCGAGCGCAAAAACGGGGCGATACGGCTGCCCTGCGATTGTTCGACCTCGTCCACCGTACCGGTGGCGATCACATTACCACCACCCGCTCCGGCAACGGGGCCCATCTCGACCAGATAATCAGCCTCCGCCAGTACGCGCGTATCGTGGTCGACAACAACCACGGTGTTGCCGTCATCCACCAGATCGCGCATCACGCCCACCAGGCCGTCGACATTGGCAGGATGCAAGCCGATCGAAGGCTCGTCCAGCACATAGAGCACGCCCGTCGATCGATTGCGCACCACGCGGGCGAGCTGCACGCGCTGGCGCTCACCCGTGGAGAGCGTAGCACCGGCGCGATCGAGCGAAAGGTAATCGAGACCCAGGTCGACCAGGCGACGGGCCGCGCCCAAAAACGACTCGCAGATATCCATCGCCATGGGCTGCATCTCGGCCGGCAAGGATGTGGGCACCCCGCGCACCCACTCAATCGCCTCACCCAGCGTCATGGCCGCCGCCTGCGCCAGATTGATACCGCGCACCTGGGGCTGGCGCGCAGCCTCGGAGAGACGCGTGCCACCGCAGTCACGGCATTGCCCCTCGCGCAAAAAGCGCGCAACGCGCTTGAGGCCCTTATCGTCCTTAACCTTGGCAAGCGCATTCTCGACAGTATAGACGGCGTTGAAATAGGTAAAGTCGAGCGGCGTGGCGCCCTCGCCGTTTTTGGGAACGTAGAGAATGTGCTTCTTAACCGCCGGGCCATGGAGCACGATGTCGCGCTCTTGAGGCGTGAGCTGGTTAAACGGCACATCGGTGCGCACGCCCATCTCGCCGGCCACCTGTTTCATCAGGTCCCACATGAGCGTGCCCCAGGGAAGCACCGCACCCTCGTTGATAGTCTTTGACTCGTCGGGTACCAGGCTCGCTTCGTCCACCTCGCGCATGACACCGGTGCCGCCGCAGGTGGGACACGCACCGCCGCTGTTAAAGGCAAGGTCCTCGGCACTCGGCGCGTAGAACTCGCGGCCGCACGTCGGACACGTGAGCGACAGGCCTGCAGCCACGTTAAGGCTCGGCTCCACGCGCGCCCCGCAGTGCGGGCACACGTGATGGGCGCAACGGCTAAAGAGCAGACGCAGGCTATTGTTTAGCTCGGTCATGGTGCCAAAAGTGGAACGCACGCCCGGCATGCTCGGACGCTGGTGTAGCGCGAGCGCCGCCGGCACGTGCAAGACCTCATCCACCTGGGCATGTTCGGCCTGCGTCAGACGACGGCGAGTATAGGTGCTGAGCGCCTCCAGGTAACGGCGCGAGCCCTCGGCGTAAAGAACGCCCAGTGCCAGCGAACTCTTGCCCGAACCCGACACGCCGGCAATACCCACGAGCTTTCCCAGCGGGATATCGATATCGATGTCCTTGAGGTTATGGACGCGCGCGCCACGCACCTCGATAGCGCTTGGTTGTTGCGACACCGTCATCGCTCCCCTTCTGCCCGCCCGCGCCAGTCGTCGCAGGTCAAATACGTAAAGTGCTCGGTACGCACATCGCCCATGAGCTCGCAGGGCACGTCGCGCTCAACGTGATGTGGCGCGAACCCACATTTTTGTTGAACGCGTAACGACTTGTTATTGCCCTCATAGTATCCGCACCAAAGCGCCTTGCAGCCAAGTGTTTCGAATGCATAGCGCTGCATCGCTCGCACCGCTTCGGAAGCAAAGCCTCGACCCCAGAACGGCTTGGCGATCCAATACCCCACCTCAAACTCGAGTCCGCTTCTTTGAATGTTCGACTCGCAACGGGGCGGCATGAGCCCAATGCTGCCCACGGGCTCGTCTGTCACAGCCAGACAAACGGCAAAGGTGTGGAGCGCGGAAAAGACCGTTCGAATGATCTCCTCGCTTTCTTCAATGCTTCGATGGGGCGGCCAGCCGGCAGCCGGGCCCACATCCGGATCGCTTGCGTATGTAAACAGACTCACCACATCCGCCTCGCGCCACGGACGAAGCGTCAAGCGTTCAGTTTGAATCACCATGTTTTGACCTCACATCACTCATGCCATAAAACGCGGTCGCGGATGTACGCGCCCAGCATGGGCACGGTAAATCGGACGAGGCCGTATCCGGCAGCCTCGATGACGCGCTCGCGAATCAGGCTTGCGCGATATTTACTCGCCCAGCTCTGGGTACGGTCGCAGCGTTCAATGATATCCGCCATGCGCGTCGGTTTGTCCTCGTCAACCGCCATGGCCTCGATAAAGAGGCGCTGTGGACTGCGCAGCCCGTAATACAGAGGCGCGTCAACCGCTTCATAGAACTCGGAGATGGCATCCGCATGGCCATCCTCGACATCGCGCCTTTCGATGACCTGCGAGCCACGCCGGACAGCAGAGCGCCACATGTAATAGCCCACCAGCTGAACCATATAGGGATGCCCCATGCTCTTGTGTGCCGCAAGGTCCGCTGTCTCCGCGTCAACGTAAAGACCAGCGTCTTTGACCGTCTGGATATATGAATCGCGCACCTTGGGCAAAGAGATAGCCCCCAGCGTTCGCTGCTGGGCACGCCGCAAAAACGTCACACTCGGCTCTTCGAGCAGATCGTCAACCATACTGGGTAAGCCGGCGAACACCAGCGCAAGACCGCGCTGGTCGCTATCGGACAAGCCCGTGGCATCTTGATCTCCAAGCACCTGCTGATAGAGAACGGCAAGAGCCGCCAGTTCCTCGATAGACGCCGATTGTGCCTCGTCAATCGCAAACAGTATACCCTTGCCTGGACCGAGTCTCTTGAGGCGCTCGTTAACCAGCCCTCGCAACGTCTTGCCCTTTGCTCGCGCCGCCTCGACCGGCATCCGGCCAAACGACGGACCGAACTCCATTGACGTCACAACGGGTTTATTCGAGCGAAGCGCGTCGGCCAAGCGGTCGCATAAGCCAAGCGAAGCGTAATCGGAGACAACCGCCCATCCGCGCTCGCTGGCCAGACGTTGCAGCTCCCTCAGGAGAACCGTCTTGCCGCAGCCGCGGTTTCCCGTAATGAGCATGAGCCTGTCCGGCGCTCCAGCGCCGTTATCGAGCCCTTCCTCAAAATCTTCTATGACCGACTCGCGATCGATGAGTATCGGAGGCCGCTTGCCAGCCGTGGGCTTAAAGGGATTTGGATTCATGTCGGCCTCTTCGGATTGGAAAACCCTGGTAATAGTTATACCAACTTATACCGAGTTATACCAATAGTATGTGGCAAAGGAACTGTCCTTTGCCACATATGGCCGAAAAACTCGGCGTCTGCTGCTCGCCAGGGGCGGAAGGTGGCGGGATCGATCTTTACGTGCGCCGCGGCGGGTACGTCGTACCATTTGACCGTGTAACCGGCGCCGTGAGAGCAAAAGACCGAATCGGGCGTGTTGGGCAGATCGGCCTCGGGCTCATAGGCGTCCGTCTCGATTACGCGCTCGGCATCATGGCAAGCCGCATAGCCGGCGAACTCCAGGTACAAATGACCGCGACCGCTCGTGTAGGCAGCCACCTCCAGCGCGTAATCCTGCACCTCGGATGCCGGCACGCGACCCACAAGCTTCGCCCGGTCTCCCGCCATCGTCGGCGGCTCGTACTCGGCACCCATGCGCGTGGCATCCGAGAGCGCCCGGCCCACGCACTCCCCCGGCACCTCGAGCTCAAAGCGATACCACGGCTCCAGCAGCACCGCCGCGCCGGCCTCACGCGCTTGCATGAGCCCCTGGCGAATCGCGCGGTACGTGGCCTGGCGAAAATCACCGCCCTCGGTGTGCTTGGCGTGCGCACGCCCGCCCGTGAGCGTAATGCGCACATCGGTGATGGGCGAGCCCGTCAACACGCCCAGGTGATCGCGCTCCATGGCGTTGGTGAGCGCCAAACGCTGCCAGTTAAGATCGAGCTCGTCGGTCGAGGTCACGGTGCCAAACTGCACGCCCGAGCCCGCTGGCAACGGCTCCAGCCGCAAATGCACCTCGGCATAATGGCGCAGCGGCTCAAAGTGGCCCACGCCCTCGACCGACTGCGAAATAGTCTCCTTATAGAGAATGCCGCCAGGCTCAAACGCAATCGAAAGGCCAAAGCGATCTGCCAACACCCGCTGCACGACCTCGAGTTGCACGGCGCCCATCAACTGCAAGTGAATCTGCTCAAGATGCGTATTCCAGCTTACGCCGAGCATGGGATCTTCATCCGCCAGCCCAGTCAACGCTTTGAACACCGCATGGACGTCGTGTTCGCCCGGAAGCACCGTATAGGTAAGGACCGGCGCAATGACGGGTGCATCGCCCGCGGGCTCCGCGCCCAGGGCGTCCCCTGGGCGAACGTGCGCAAGACCCGTCACGGCACAAATACCGCCAGCAGCAACTTCTTGCGCAAGCTCATACTTCTCGCCGTTATAGATGCGTACCTGATCGACCTTCTGCTCCCATGCCTCGGCACCGGAACGTCCGTCAATCATCTGCTTGGCATGCAGCGTTCCGCCGGTCACTTTAACCCAAGCCAAGCGCTCGCCGCGATCCCCGCGGCTGACACGATAGACGCGCGCGGCAAACTCCGGGAGCCATGCCTGTTCGCGCATCAGCGCGCATATGCCATCCAGCAGCTCGTCCACGCCTTGGTCCTTGAGCGCCGAGCCAGCAAAACAAGGAAAGAGCTTGCGCTCGGCAACCATGCGCGACAGCGTCGCGACAGAAAGCTCACCCGCCTCTAGAAACTCCTCGAGCGCCGCCTCGTCCAACGCAGCAGCGTCCTCCTGAACGGCACCGCCCGCCAACAGCTCGTTGGCATCCAGGCAGCCCTCGGAAAGACGCTGCCCCAGCTGTGCCAGCAAAACATCGCGGCCGGGATGCTCCAAATCGATTTTGTTGATATAGATGAACGTCGGGATGTCATAGCGCGCAAGCAGGCGCCACAGAGTTTCGGTGTGCCCCTGTACGCCGTCGTTGGCGCCCACCACCAGAATCGCGTAGTCCAGGGCGCGCAGCGTGCGCTCCGCCTCGGCAGAAAAATCGACATGACCCGGTGCGTCCACGAGCATGACGCGGGTATCGCCGTGGTCGAGCACGGCCTGCGACGAGAAGATCGTAATGCCGCGCTCGCGCTCGATCGCGTTCGTGTCCAGATGCGAATCGCCATCGTCAACGCGGCCGCGCTTGCGAATGCGGCCCGCGTTAAACAGCATGGCCTCGGCCAGCGTGGTCTTGCCGGCATCGACATGCGCCAAGATTCCAACGACCGCTTGCTTCGACATGGCTCTCCTCTTATTGCAAGCCCATCGCACGCGGCAACGGGCACCCTCGTTCCACACTGGATGATACAATGTACGGGCCGGCGGGCGAAGCGGGCCCTATCCCCCGACCGAGCTCATCGCCCCGCGTTGCCGCGCGGCGATTTTCGTAGGTTCGCGCCTTGCGAAAGCCGGCTTGCAAATCAGCACAGCGAACGAAAATGACCCCACCTGGGCCAGTTTCGTTCGCATGAATTATTGATATGAGACGTCGCTCTTACGCCTCGCGCAGCCAATCAAACGCAACACGCGGCGTGCCGTCCGACACATGCACGATGCCGGCGCGCTCAAATCCGGCCTTGAGGATCGCACCCTGCATGGGCAGGTTATCCTGATGCGTGTCGATACGCAGATGGTCGATGCGTTCCTTGGCAAAGGCAAACATCGCAGCCGCGATACCATGCGCGGTACCGTCGGATGCCACACGGTGCAACACGGCGTACGGAGTGTCGCTACGCCATTGACCGTCCTCAATGACGTCATAGCACTCGTCCGGCCCCGGCAAAAAGGCAAATGTCGCCACCACGCGGCCGTCGACTTCGCACACATAGCTGCCACCGGCGGCGATATCGGCAGCCAGCTGCTCGGCAGAAGGCGTGCCCTCGGGCCACTGTGTGGCGTTGCCATGCGCGCGCATAAAGGCGCGGGCCGCATCATAGATAGCCATGACAGCGGGAATGTCGGTATCGAGGGTTTTTCTGATCATCACGCGGCGGCCTCACGTTTATTGGTATCACTTTGATTGAGCAATGATACCAGCGTTTGGAGAGGGGCGAGAAGCAGATGGGGAGCAAAAAGCGAGCCGCGTGGTCAAAAGCCAAAAGCGAGTTTTTGGGCGCTGCCACAGGCGGCGATATGAGAGACTTGTTTGCGCGCGAGGACGAGCGCCGCGACGTCCTGGAAGCCGAGCGCGATGAAGCCTGGCGCTACAAGTCGTGCGAGCGCAAAAACCGTTACGACACGCGCGCCGAGGCCGAAGCAGTTATGGCCGACTGCGAAAACCGCGGGCGGCGTGGTTTGGCCTGCTACAAATGCGAATACTGCGGCGGATGGCATCTGACGTCGCACCCTTGGAAATAGAACCCGCATCGGCACGGCGTTGACGGGACGCCAGCCATCGTGCGCAAGCTACGGGTGCGGCGGCACCAAAACATCGTAACGAACGGCCTTGCCCGCAAGCTGATAGCTCGGCTTAACGCCGGCAAGCAGCGGCCCCTTCACCGGCCGCTTGATAACGACCTTGCGCGGCCGCACCGCAAGCGCGGCTTCGACCAGCGACTCCTCATCGGCACACGGCTGTTCCAGATGGTGCAAGAGTTGGAACTTCTTTTTCACCGCCGCGCTCTTGGTGCGCTCGGGAAACATGGGGTCCAGATACACCACGTCGGGAGCCGCGAGCTCGCCCTGCCCGATCAGCTCAGCTGTATGGCGAAGACCGGCAATGCTGTCCTCGCCCGCATGTAAGCGCATGCGCGCCACAGCTGTCGCAAGCGCCGGATCACCTGCCGCGCGATCCAAAGCATCCTTGAGGAGCGCCGCGATCACGCAATCCTGCTCATACAGATCGACGGTAAAGCCTGCGGCTGCCAACAGCAACGAATCCTCGCCAAAGCCTGCCGTGGCATCAATCACCCATGGGCGCTCGATGCCTTTTGCGCGCGCAGCCTTTACCAACAGCTCTTGCTGCAGACGGCCCTGCTTGAGCCGTGGAAGCATACGGGCAAAATCGGCACGCAGCTCCATCGTGCCGTCGGTGAGCGTGAGGCCCTCGGACTTCCCAGTCAGCTCAAGCCCCGCAGCCCGAGCAACAGAAAAGGGATCGACGACGCCCATGGGTACTCCTTAACAAACAAAACGAATACGTGAGCGCCGTTTATGCCAGCACCCAACCGTCCGCTATTGTCCCACATGCGACATGGCCCACAGCATCCCAATGCAAAGCACCGCCATCAATCCCGTGCACACGGCAGCAATCACGGAATCACTCATGCGCCTTCCCAACGATCGCGGCTCACGCACTTGCTTGGCTCCGTACATCATGGCTCCTCCTTGAGACCAGCTCCTTGTTACGGCCCTATCATCTCAGCGCCGCACATGAGCTGCCATCGATTTGGCTTACAGCTGGCTTTCTTTTTTGAAAGATTGCCCTGCACAGGCGAGAAGCGCTTTCCAACACACACGCCGTCACATTGAACTACAATGTGTTTCACGATATGTGCAGCATACGGGACGCGCCAGCCTGGCAGCGCCCGCATCGAAAGGACTACCCATGAGCTTCGTGCGCAAGACACTCAAAATCCTTGCCCTCATCTACTTAATTCGGGGCATCTCCGACCTCGTCATCGCCGGCGTCGGCATTGCCACGAACAACCTCGATTATTCCACATTCGGCCCAAACGCCATGCTCGCCGCGGTCGTGATTATCGCCAAGGGCCTCGTCGACCTTGCCGCGGGCGTTGCGGGCATCAAGGGTGCCAACAAGCCTTCGCAAGTAGACGGCGCGTTTAAGCTCGGTATTGTTGCCGCAGCCGCCACGCTCGCCCAGGCCGTGCTTACCCTTCCTGCGCTGGGCGGCAGCGCCCTCAATATTGGGGCCTTTGTCATCGTGGTCTACGACCTGTTCTTTGTTCAGCAGGCACACGCCGTTAAGGCCGAGAACAAGGACCGCCTGTAAGCGCCCACTTCTCATAACCTCTGCTATCAAGCAGCTAAAAAGGGCCGATCGCGTAGCAACGCGGTCGGCCCTTTACGTTTGCCCAGATAAAACCTACCATAATAAACCTGTCCCTTTTTGGCAGGTTGTTAGCAGTGACGGTACTCGGCGATGATAAAGTCGATGTCGGTCTGAAGGGTGTCCAAATGTGCCAGACGCTCTTTGTCGGCAGGGCGCGTGCGGTAGTAGTACGGCGTCATCTGGAACACCGCCTCAATGTCGGCCTGGGTCTGAAGCGTAATATTCGCAGACACCCGCTGCGTTCCGACCAACTCGAGCTCGGTGGTCTTCGGCAGCTTCTCATCGTTAAGGTACGGCGTGTCGTAGAGTACCTCCTTGAGCCCAAACAGATGACGGGCGCCTGGCACCACGGTATAGAGCGATCCCTTCGGCGCCAATACGCGGGCAAACTCGCGCTCGTTAAAGGGAGCGAAGAGCTCGGTCACCATATCGAAGGCGCCATCGGCCACGGGGATGTCCTTCATGTTGGCCACAAAATAGGTCGCGCCGCCACGCTTGGCGGCCAGGCGCACCATCTCCTTGCCCAAGTCGAACCCGTTGGCATCCACGCCCGGCACCGCGCCCATGGCGCTCGTGTAGTAGCCCTCGCCACAGCAAATATCGAGCAACGTCATGGGGCCGTTCGCAGACGCAGCGCGCCCAGCCGCCCGCTCGCGCACGAGCTCGACCATCGCATCGCGCAACGGCGCATAGTAACCGCGGTTCAGAAAGTCACGACGGCTGCGCGCCTGCGACTTGGGATCTCCCATCGAGTCGCCGCTCTTGGACGAGCGCAGTAGATACAGATAGCCCTCGCGCGCGCGGTCAAACCGGTGTCCGCCCGCGCATACAGCACCGCGTTCGTCGTCCACCAACGGCTCATGGCAAACGGGACACAACAACATGGCAACTCCTTAGCGCGAACAACACAACGCCGACCATTGTCGCACGCCTTCCCCACCTAGTCATTGGGGACGTTCTTGAATGACTAGTCGTTTAAGAACGTCCCCAATGACTAGGCGATTAGGAGTATCATCGTCTGCGCAAATGAGCACGAAAGAGCATGTTAGAGATTGAGAGCGTATGGCTGACACCGCATCTAAGCACATTGACATGACCACCGGCTCGCTGTGGCGCAATATTCCCCTGTTCGCCTTCCCCGTGGCCGCCACGAGCATCTTGGAGCAGCTGTCGAACCTCATCGCCACGGTCATCATCGGTAACTTCTCGGGCGACCAGGGAACCCTCGCCATGGCGGCGGTCGGCTCCAATGTTCCGCTTACCAGTCTTATGCTCAACCTGTTTATTGGCATGTCACTTGGCTCCAACGTGGTCATCGCCAACGCTATCGGGCGCAACGATCAGAACATGGTCAAACGCGCCGTCCATACCTCGATTTTAATGGCGCTCGTGGGCTTTGTCGTCATCGCACTGGGCGAGATCTTTGCCGAGCCCATGCTCGCCGCGCTCAACGTTCCCGCCGAAACCATGCCGCTCGCTTCGCTCTACCTGCGTGTCTTTTTGCTCAGCATGCCCTCGATCTTGCTCTACAACTTTGAGGCCGCGATCTTCCGCTCCGTCGGCATCACCCGCATGCCGCTGCAGGCGCTTGCCGTGTCCACCGTCCTCAACATTGGCCTGGACCTCATCTTTGTCCCCGTACTCCACTGGGGCGTCGCGGGCGTCGCCGTCGCCACCGCCATCGCCTACACCGTCAGCGCCGCTACGCTCTTCATCCGTCTGCTCAAGACCAACTCCGTCGTCCGTGTCACCCCGCGCGACTTAGGCTTAGACCCCGTCGCCCTCAAGCGCATCGTCAAGATCGGCCTGCCCGCCGGTATCCAAAGCGCCGTCTTTGCCGTCGCCAACATCATCATCCAGTCCGCCATCAACAGCCTGGGCACCGAAGTCATGGCGGCATCGAGCGCCGCCATGAGCCTGGAGTACGTGTGCTACAACCTGCTCAACAGCTTTAGCCAGGCCTGCACCACCTTTGTGGGACAAAACCACGGTGCCCGCCAGATCGACCGGTGCACCAAGACGCTCAAGGTCTGCCTGACCGAAGGCGGTATCGTTGCACTCACCACGATTGTCGTTATTGTCGGCCTGGGGCGCGAGATCTTGTCGCTGTTCAACAGCGATCCCAACATCGTCTCAATCGGTTATATCCGCGTGTGCTCGATCTTCCCTGCCTACGCCTTTAGCATGTTCTACGAAAACATGTCCGGCTACCTGCGCGGCTTTGGTATCTCGCTCATGCCCGCCCTCATCACCATGATCTGCGTCTGCGGCATTCGCTTCTATTGGGTGTTCTGCGTGTTCCCGCACTTCCGCACCTTTGCGAACATCATGATGGTCTATCCCATCAGCCTGGGCACCACGGCATTCTTTATGGTCGTGGCGGTGCTACTCTGCCACCCGGCACGCACCTATCGCACCGCCCAAACCAAAGCGACAGCCCGCTAAACACTGCACTCAACGCCCCGCCAGTCATTAATGGACAATATGCGAGCTCATATGGTCGATAAAGCGCCTTGTGGCGATAGACATGGTCTCCCAGCTGCGCCAGGCCACCACCACGTCGCGCGAGGGGGCATGCACGATGGGACGTACGCGAATATCGGCCGACGAAAGTCTTTACAATAGATGCCAACAGAGCATCTGACGTAAAGGAGCCCCATGGACGCCGCAACCCGCGACCGCAACATAGCAACTTGGTTGGGCGATGCACCGCAGCCGGTACGTGACACTACGAACCAGCTGCTCGGGCGCATCGCCCTTTTGCGTGCCGAGCAGACCATCTACCCGGCACAAGACGACATCCTCAATGCCCTCGCCTACACGCCGGCCGACCAGGTCAAAGTTGTCATCTTGGGTCAAGATCCCTATCACGGACCCAACCAGGCCATGGGGCTGTCGTTCTCGGTCCCCGCGACGCAAACCAAGTTGCCGCCGAGCCTGCGCAACATCTACAAGGAACTCAATGCCGATCTGGACTGCCCTATTCCCGTCACAGGAGATCTAACCCCATGGGCACAACAGGGCGTCCTGCTTCTCAACACTACGCTCACCGTGCGCGAGCATGCCGCGAACTCGCACGCCAAACTGGGCTGGGGCACGCTCACCGACTACGTTATCGAACGCTGCTGCCAGCTGCCCCAACCGGTCGTCTTTTTGGCATGGGGCCGCTTTGCCCAGCAGATGGTCGAGAGCAAGCTCGCCGCGACCGGCGCAGGCAAGGCGACCGGCAAGTTCTGCCTGGCTTCCACGCACCCCTCGCCGCTTTCGGCCAACCGTGCCACGGCAGAACTCCCCGCCTTTATGGGGTCGCGCCCCTTCTCCGCTGCCAATCGGCTACTCGAACAGCACGGCTCGACCCCTGTCAACTGGACTTGCCTCGGCTAAAAATCGATACATCAAAAACGCGCCCGACGGCAATCTTGCCATCGGGCGCATTTTCTATTCGGGCCAGATAAACTGGGTGCGGCCGGCCTCGCCGCCATCGATCAACAGACTCTGCCCGGTCATGAACCGGTTGGTCACGCCCACAAAGTAGATCCATTCGGCGATCTCTTGGGCAGTGGCCCAGCGTTTAAGCGGCGTGAGCTCCATAATCTGGTTCCACAGGTGCTCGTCTTCCATCACGCAACGGTTGAGCGGCGTGATAACGCCGCCCGGGTCCACACTGTTGGCGATGGCCTGCGGCGCCAAGCGGTTTGCAAGGTTCTTGGTGTAAGCGATAATGCCGCCCTTGCTGGCGGCATAGGCGGGAAACTCCGATCCCGTATGCCCGCTCGCCGACCCCACATTGACCACGGATTTGATATCCGGCGCCGGCTTGGCGGCAAACCCCTCCCCCACAAAGGCGTAGCGCTCGGTCACGTTGATGGTGCCACACAGGTTGGCGGCGATGTCGTCGGCCGAATCCTGCGTACCGGCAACGTTTACAATTACCTGGGGCTCAAGGTCAACTGGAAACGAGTCCGGCTCGCGGACATCGACGATCAGATGGCGGTAGCGCTCATGTTCGATCGCCGCCGGCAGCAGGTCAAAGCCCACGACCTCGTGGCCCTCGTCCAAAAAGCGCCGCACGCATGCGGCTCCGATACCGCCCGAAGCACCCGTGATCAAAACCCGCATACTTGCTCCTTAGGCGGTTGCGTGGCGCTCAAGGTATTCGGAGCCCACATTCTCGCGCTCCCAGCTGCGCACGACCTTGTAGCCCACGGGGCTCAGGAAGACCTCGCACAGCAGCTCGGCAATAGCGCCGGTCAGCGAGCACATAAGGACCTGTACCCACGTCCAACCAAAGAACGTGTGGCTCACCACGATGGCAAAGACCAAGTTGTCGATAAACTGGCCAACGCCCGTGGAGACATAGGAGCGGAAGGCAAAGCTCGCAAAATTATTCTTTTTGACCATACGGCCGAGCGACTGATTGAGCGTGGAGTTAACCACGGCAGAAACGAGCATGGCAAGCGACGAGCCAAGCACCACGTACCAGGTGCCACCGATGGTGGCGTTAAGGGCAGTGTTGACCTCGATCATGCCGGTGTCGTAGTAGGCGCCCCACATGCCGGGCGTGAGCGAGCATGCCCAGAAGCACAGGCTCACGGCCAGGTTGACCAGCAACGCGAGGATAGAGATTTTGATGGATGCCCTGGCGCCAAAGCGCTTGCAGATCATGTCCTGGCACAAAAACGAAACCCAGCTCACCACAAAGCCACAGTCGAGCGCCAGATACGGCAGGCTGATCAGCTCTTTGTTGGCCAGCAGGTTCATCATGATGACGCTCACGAAAAACAGCGAAACCGTTGCCGCGGGAATGCTCCGCAACAGGACCTTGTAGTCCTCCATGACCTTTTTGATCATTATGTACTCCTTTGGTTTTAGGTTTAACGAGCAGGATATCGGACCCGAACTGCTCGGACGCCCCGGTCTTGAGACGACGGTGGGTATGATAGCCGCTCACACGGCATCAGGCAAGCAAACGGCGCGGCGGCACCGCAGGGCCACCGCGCCGATGCGTTAAAAGGCTACGTTGCCAAACTCCGACAGGATAAGGTCGGGGTTGTGGTCGGTAGCCCAGTCCACGTTCCACGGGCTCGTGAACAGCAGCAGCTTGCCGCCGCGCATGTCCTCGACGCGCAGCGTGTCGCGCGTGAGCGAAAGAGCCGGGATATCGATGGTATCGGGGTCGTTCTGGATCCAGCGGATGTCCGTATAGGGCAGCGGCTGGCGACGAACCTCAACACGGTACTCGGCCTTAAGGCGGCGCTCGAGCACCTCAAACTGCAGCACGCCGACCACGCCCACAATGACGCTCTCCATGCCGGCACCCAGCTCGCGGAAGATCTGGATGGCACCCTCCTGGGCAAGCTCCTCCATGCCCTTGACGAACTGCTTGCGCTTGAGCGTATCGACCTGCGTAATGCGAGCGAACATCTCGGGGGCAAACGTCGGGATCTGCGGATACTGCACGTGGCGCTTGCCGGAGCACACGGTGTCGCCGATGCTAAAGATACCCGGATCGAACAGGCCCACGATATCGCCCGCGTACGCCTCGTCCACGATGGCGCGGTCGTCAGCCATCATCGACGTGCCCGTGGCAAGCTTAAGCTTGCGGTTGCCCTGCACGTGGAAAGCGTCCATGCCGCGCTCGAACTTGCCCGAGCAAATGCGCACAAAGGCGATGCGGTCACGGTGATTCTTGTCCATGTTGGCCTGGATCTTAAACACAAAGCCGCTAAAGTCGTCGCGGCAGGGATCGACCGGCTCGCCGGTGAGCGTATCGGTATAGGCGCGCGGCGTCGGGGCCAGGCGCAGGAACTCCTTGAGAAAGGGCTCCACGCCAAAGTTGGTGAGCGCCGAGCCAAAGAACGCCGGGCTCAGCTTGCCGCAGGCCACGGCATCCAAGTCGAGCTCGTCGCCGGCACCATCGAGCAGCTCGATGTCGTCCATCAGGTTCTTATGGTTCTCCTCGCCGATGAGCTCGTCCATGGAAGGATCGCCCAGCTCGGCCTCGACCTCGGCGACCTTCTTGGTGGCGTTGGCGTGGCCGTCGCCCTCAAAGGCAATGACGCGACGGGTCTGACGGTCGAACACGCCGCGGAAGTTGCGGCCGCTGCCGATCGGCCAGTTCATGGGATACGTATTGATACCCAGGACATTCTCGATCTCTTCCATGAGCTCAAACGGATCGCGAGCATCGTGGTCGAGCTTGTTCACAAAGGTGAAGATGGGAATGTGGCGCAGTGTGCAGACCTTAAAAAGCTTTTTGGTCTGGGCCTCGACGCCCTTGGCGCCGTCGATGACCATGACCGCGGCGTCGGCGGCCATAAGGGTACGGTAGGTATCCTCCGAGAAGTCCTGGTGGCCGGGGGTATCGAGGATGTTGACGCAGGCGCCGTTGTAGGTGAACTGCAGCACCGAGGAGGTGACGGAGATACCGCGCTCCTTCTCGATGTCCATCCAGTCCGAGACGGCATGCTTGGCCGAGCTCTTGCCCTTGACCGAACCAGCGGTCTGAATGCTGCCGGTATAGAGCAGCAGCTTCTCGGTCAGTGTGGTCTTACCGGCGTCCGGGTGGCTGATGATCGCGAATGTGCGGCGCGACGAGATTTCATCCGACAGGCTTGCCATGCGGATCCTTTCTTGCATTGAGTGCATTACGTCGATGTAACCGCACTATTGTAGCCGCGAAACCTCGCCATAGGGCGCCTATCAGGACAAATTCATCAGTTGGGGCTCGGATGGTGGAATGTCAGCGGTGTTCCGCGACGGTTTGTCTCAATCTGTAACACCTAGAAGAGTTTTTGACCTCCAGATGTTACAGATCGAGATGAACTCACAGGGCGGGCAGCCAATATCTTGATCTGTAACAGTTAGCCAGCAAAAACGGGCTTAGATGTTACAGATCGAGACAAATGAATGGACCCGTCGACAAAATCTCAATCTGTAACAGATAAACGGGTTTTTGACCTCCAGATGTTACAGATTGAGATGAACGCACAGGGCGGGCAGCCAATATCTTGATCTGTAACAGTTAGCCGCCAAAAACGGGTCTTAGTGTTACAGATTGAGATGAATGAGTAGAGGGACGGACAGCCCCGTAATTTCCTCTTGCACAACTGTGCATAGTATGTATATACTGTGCTTACCGGTTATATACACGTGTAGCCCATCAGCTAAGGAGCCGCTGTGGACATTATCCTATCCAATTCGAGCGACAAGCCCATCTACGAGCAGATAACCTCGCAGGTCAAAGCTCAGATCCTTTCGGGCACACTTGCTGCGGGAGCCAAACTCCCCAGCATCCGTGCACTCGCGAGCGATCTTGGCGTGAGTGTCATCACCACCAAGCGCGCCTACGCCGACCTGGAGCAACTTCGTTTTATCTGCACTGTGCAGGGCAAGGGCTGTTTTGTCGCCGAGGGCAACCAAGAACTCTTGCGCGAAAATCAGCTCTGCCATATCGAAGAGCTGCTCGCACAGGCAGCAACGCAAGCCGAAGCCGTGGGCGTCACGCGCGATAAACTGCACGAAATGCTCGACCTGGTAGCCCCCGAAACCATGCAGTAACCATCTGCAAGAAAGGCTATGCCATGCAAAACTTGCTAGAACTCAAAAGCATCTCACGCCGCGTGAGCGACCGCTTTTCGCTACGTGGCGTCACGTTGGCCGTGGAGCCCGGCCAAATTGTTGGCTTTGTGGGCGCAAACGGCGCCGGCAAGACGACGACCATTCGCGCCACGCTTGGGCTTATAAAGCTCGATGCCGGCGAGGTGCACCTGTTTGGGCAGCGCTGTGGCACCGATGCGCCCGATGAGTCGCAACGCCACCTGCGCTCTCGCATCGGCCTCGTGCTGGACACATGCCCCTTCCCCTCCACGCTCAAGGTCGGCCAGATCGAGGCGCTCGTAGGCCCGGCGTACCCCACGTGGGACCGCGAAACGTTCGCCGGATTCATCAACCGATTTGGCCTCGATCCCAAGACAAAGGTCAAGGACCTCTCCCGCGGCATGGGTATGAAGCTGCAGCTCGCCTGCGCGCTCAGCCACCATGCCAAGCTGCTCGTTTTGGACGAAGCCACCGCGGGCCTCGACCCCATGGCACGCGAGGAACTGCTCGATGAGCTGCTCGCCTTTGTCGCCGACGGCCAGCGCAGCGTGCTGCTCTCGAGCCACATTACGTCCGACCTCGATCGCGCTGCCGACCGCGTCATCTGCATCGATAACGGCTCGATTGTGTTTGACCTGCCACGCGAGGACATTACCGACCGCGCCGTCATCGCCCACTGCACCCAGGCACAGGCCGCCGAGCTCATGGCTTGCGTCGAAGGCACCCGCGCCGCCCGCCACGCCTACAGCGTGGACGTGCTCGTGCCCAACCACCGCGAAGTGCTCGAGGCCTTCCCCGAGATTCCCTGCGATCGGGCAACCATTGATGACTATCTTCGCTTCATGCTGAAAGGGGCTTTGAAATGAAACGCGCCATTATGTCCGAGCTTGCCATCGTTCGCACGCTCGTCCCGAGCATCGCAGGTGTCGGCCTGTTCATCTTCGTCGTGCTGACCGCCGTCAGGGCATCGAATGGTGATTCCGACATGAGCGCCGCCGGCGCCTTCGCGATCAGTGCCATGTCGCCTATCATGGCCATGACGTCGCTGGCCGGGCTCGACAACCAAAACGGATGGGAGCGCTATCGGGCAACGCTGCCCATCTCACGCAAAGACATCGTCAGCGCACGCTACCTGTGCATCACTATTTTCTCGGTCATCATGGCGTGCGCGGCCGTGCTGTTGAGTATCGTCGCCATCCCGATCTTAAACAGCGTGGGTATCCCCTCCACGGGAGAGACCGTCTTTGAGACCGCAATCGCCTCGGCAATATCGATGCTTTTCTCCCTCATGGCGGTGTTTTTGGTACTGCCTCTGTTCTTTCGATTTGAACACATGAAGGCGCAACGCCTATCCGTTGGTCTGTACGCCCTATACATGTGCCTTATCATGGTCACGCTAAACTCATTCAACCCCATTAGCAACCAGCTCATGTCGATTGCAGGGACGAATCCCGATCTTGCCGTCCTCGGTTGCTTGGGTGGTGCCGTCGCGCTGGCAACGGTCGTCCTTGGCGTTGTCAGCTGCGCCATCAGCACCAAGGTCTACCGGGCACGCAACCTATAGGCAAGCGCGGTATCATCGGACATGCGCCATAGATCTGGCGTGGTCTTTTTTGAGGAGGCACCGCACCCGTGTCGTGGGTCGTCGCAGCATTTGCGTCAGCATTCTTTGCCGGCATCACATCCATCTTGGCCAAATGCGGTATCAAGCAGACCGATTCCGATGTCGCGACGGCCACTCGCACCTGCGTGGTGCTCGTTTTCGCCTGGGCAATGGCGGGTATTTCTGGATCCATTGGAACCATTGGCAGCATCGAACCCAGATCCTGGCTCTTTCTCATCCTCTCGGGACTCGCTACCGGCGCTTCGTGGATCTGTTACTTTAAGGCGTTGAGCATCGGAGACGTCAATAAGGTCATACCAGTCGACAAGATGAGCACCGTGCTCGCCGCGCTGATCGCCATCGCGCTTTTTGGCGAGACGAGCAACCTTGCGGTTAAGCTCGGGGGAACCGCCGTCATTACCCTCGGCACGATTTTAATGATCGAGAAGAAGCAGTCCACCGGACCCGAGCAGCAGCAAGACCGGACCTGGCTCGCTTACGCCCTCGGCGCCGCCGTGTTCGCGGCGCTCACGTCCATCCTCGCCAAGGTTGGCATCGAAGGCGTCGAGTCCAACCTGGCCACGGCAATCCGTACCTGTGTGGTACTGGTTATGGCATGGGCAATCGTGGCAGCTAAAGGCAAGATGGGCCAAGCCGTGCACGTAGACCGCTACGAACTCGTATTTCTCACGGCATCGGGCATCGCGACCGGAGCATCGTGGCTGCTCTATTACTATGCCATCGCCGCAGGCCAGGTGAGCGTCGTGGTGCAGATCGACAAACTATCGATTGTCGTATCGGTACTATTTGCGCGCCTGGCATTCAACGAAAAAGTCTCGCGACGCGGCGCCGTCGGTCTCGCCCTCATCGTACTGGGCACCGCCGCGCTCGCGGTTTGGAAGTAGCGCCGATGCCGAGCGAGATCTAGGCGCTGGCCGTGGCTTGTTGCGCCGTTTCACCTCCGTCATCTGGCATATTCTCTTCATGACTGTTGGAACAGCAGCCCAGCAGACGCTACGTTCTCACGCCGGGCCTGGGATGCCTGTATTGGCCGCGCACCACCACGCTACTTGTGCAGTGGCTTGGGCAGCGGAATGCCAGCGGCGATGGCGGCGGAGATGATCATGCAGACGATGCCCTTAAGCGGGAAACACATGAGCAGCAGGCCCACGACCATGACGGGTTGACGCATGACGGCGCCCATCGTCGAAGCGGTGCAAACGGCGACGCAAAAGACCGGATCGGCGCCGGTGAGGATGGCAAGGCCGTAGCCCAGGCTCACACCCGAGAAGATAACCGGGAAGAAGTGGCCGCCACGCCAGCCAAGGTTGATGAGGGCAGGCGTCAACATGGCCTTAACAAGACCGGTCGCGATAAGCACGCCAGCGGGAATGGTCAGGTAGGTTTCCATGAGCACATCGGCTTGTGTCTCGCCGGCAAACATGGTGTAGGGCAGGACCGTGCCGCAGATCGCGAGCGCCAAACCAGCCAGCATCGCCTTGACGACAGGACGCTCCCCTATTGCATGGGCAAGCGCTTCGCTCGCGTGCTCAGAGACAAAGTATAGCCAGCCGCAGACTGTTCCGATCAACGACAGGGGAATGAGCCAGGTAAGCTCCAGGTTGCCCACCACGGCAGCCTCGAACCTCGGCATGCCCATGCCGCCGCCCATGAGCTGTCCGAGCAGCAGGTAGGTGCCCAGGCCGCCGGCAATCGCGATGCCGTAAACCACGGTCTTTTGCGCCTTGGGCAGCCTGATGGTTATCTCACCGGATTCGGAATCATCGCCATCGCCGGCACCCTGGCCGTCAGCGCTTCCGGCAAGCGGCGCCACAAAGCCAAACACGGGCGCGGTAAAGAGCGCCGTCAGGGCGGCCTGGGTACCCAACAGCGTGAGCTCCCTAAACTCGGCTCCAAAACGGCGCATGCGGTCGCCGACCCAGCTGCACAGCCCCGCAATGACGCCGGTCAGGCCGGCCTCCGGTCCAATACTGCCGCCAAACAGCAGCGGCAGCAGCGCGGCAAGCGACAGCTTGCCCAGGTTGTCGTACGGGTAGCGTCCATCGCGCTTTACCTTGGCCATCACTTGGTTAAGGTCATCGGTCTTGGTGCCTGTCATCTTTTCGTACAGGCCAATCAGCGGGCCGCCCAGCAGGCAGACAAAAAACGGGTACGGCAGAAAACCGAACGGACCGCTGGCAAGCTCGGGCGAAGCGACGCCCAACGCGTTCGGAACCTCGGTCCATAGATAGTCGATACCGTGCTCCATCGCAAAAAAGAACAGCCAGACCGCGGCACCCGCAAACGCACCGGTCACGGCAACGCTGGCCAAAAACAGCGCGCGGTTTGTGGGCTTGGCAAGGTTATCCATCGAGTCCTCCCGCGGTCAAAGTCGACATAGATACGTTTGTTGTAGAGCGAGCGTTGCCCGAACGAGACAACCATCTGCGCCGCAAACGGCACCATTGGGAGTCGTAGTGGGGCAGGCTCAAGACTTATCTGCTGATAATCGAAGCAATCTCGCGCAAATCGTCGGCAAAGTAAATGCCGTGCTGGCGCTGCGGGCTCGATAAGCCCTTATCGATCATGTGCCCGAGCAGCGCCTTGAGGTCGTTGTAGTAACCGCCCAGGTTATACAGGATGCACGGAGCACTCAGGTGCCCCAACGACACCGCGGACATGACCTCGGCAATCTCCTCGAGCGTGCCCGTACCGCCCGGAAAGGCAATGAATGCGTCGCCGAGCTCGATCATCTTGGCCTTGCGCTCGGCCATGTCGCTCGTCACGATGAGATCGTCGATACCGTCATGTTGAAACTCGGCCTCGATAAAAAAGCTCGGCTCAACACCCGTCACGTGTCCACCTGCCTCGAGCACGCTATCGGCGAGCGCGCCCATCAGCCCCGACTTGGACCCGCCGTATACCAGCGCGTGGCCGTTGGCTCCAATCCAGTCGCCCAGCTCCTGCACCGCGGGCAGAAACGCCGGGTCGTTGCCGACGTTCGCGCCCAGGTATACCGTGATATTCATTTAGCCCCCTCTAGCGCTGGCGTCGGCGATATTCGCGCACGCGGCGTGACAGATCGGCGAGTTCATCGCGATCGAGATCTTCCAAATGATCAAGATCGTCCATAAAGCGTGCCATGGTGTCCTTTTGGCACATCTTGATAAGCATATTGCAGTAGTTCACCGCCACGCCCGTGAGCATAGCGATATAGAAAATGCTGATAACGCTCAAGACGACGGTAATAGCGCGGGCAACCGGCGTTGCGGCCGGGATGTCACCAAAGCCGATCGTCGAGACCGTCTCGAAGCTAAACCAGAGGCCATCACCAAACGTGAGGGTCGTAGGTTCGGACAGCCAGACAGCCGTCGAACACAGCAGGTAGAAGATAAGAAACAGACTCGTGATGCGCGCAAAGCCAGCCTGGCGCAATACGTCCGCAAGCGTCCTCAACTTGTTCATCGCGACCCCTTTTCCCAGACACCCCATCACGTTCGCTCGGTATTGTCCCACGCCTCCCCAGCAAACGGAACCAGTCATTGGGGACGTTCTTAAATGACTAGTCGTTTAAGAACGTCCATTACAGTCGAAATTGTCAGCCCGGGCTCGTCTCGGGCTACGATTGAGGCGCGCCCAGAACGGGCCGCCGACCGGGCGCCCGCGCACGGCCGAACGTCCCTGCCCCCGAGAGGGCCCGTTGGGTGCTGCCGGCGCGGGACGCGCCGCCCCCGACGGCTGATAGGAAAGTGCCGGGCAGGCGCCGCGGCTGGTAATGTGAGTGCCGAGGGGGAGGCCATCCGGTCGAACGACTACCGGAAGGATACCACCGTGAAAGCGCCATCGACCAGGCCCGCGGCCGTGCTCGGCCTAGACGTCGGCAAGTCCTCCCACTGGGCCTGCCTGATCGACCGCGACGGGGAGGTGCTGTCCAGCGCCCCCGTCCGCAACAGGGAGGCCGAGCTCGACGCGCTGTTCGCCTCCGCGCCCGCCGGCACGCTCGTCGTGGTCGACCAGTTCCGCAACATAGGGTCCCTCGCCGTGAGGCGCGCCCGCGCCGCGGGGCTCGGGGTCGCCTACCTGCCCGGCCTCGCCGCCAGCCGCGCCACCGGGCTGTTCGCCGGCGAGGCCAAGACCGACGAGCGCGACGCCGCGGTGATCGCGCGGACCGCCCTGGGCGTGCCGGACTCCCTGTCGGGGGTCCCGGGCCGCGGCGAGGCCCTCGAGGCCGCGCGCGCCCTCTCGTCGCAGCGCGACCACGTCGTCGCCTGCGCGACCAGGGACAAGAACCGCCTGCGCGCCGTGCTGCTCGAGTCCTGCCCGGCCCTCGAGGCCGCCGTCGACCTGTCGGACCGCCGGTGGCTGGAGCTGTGTTCCGTCAAGTAAAAATCGACAAATACGTCTGTCGAATTTCGACACCCTCATGCTGACCGCCTCCGGGCGGGCCGGCGCCGTCGCGGCCGGCCCGCCCGCTGCCTAGAACGGTATCTCCCAGTCCTCCGGGGGCACCTCCTCCATCCCGCCCCGCTCGCCCGTCATCAGCGGGTGGTCCGGCGTCAGCCCGCAGCCCGGGCACTGGAAGAGCCCGCAGAGCGTCTGCGCGTCCCAGGCGCCGGCGTCGCGGTCCTTCATCCTGTTCACCGGGCAGTCCTCCGCGGCGTACCTCATTCGGCCTCACCCTTCCCGAGCATCAGCGCGTTTTCCATCCTGTAGCTGGCGCCGTTGAACTCCACCAGCCTGCCCGTGTAGACGAGCCTGTCCACGACGGCCGCGGCCATCTTGTCGTCGCCGAACACCGTGCCCCACCTGCTGAACTCTATGTTGGTGGTGACTATGAGGCTCTGGGTGCCCTCGGGGGCCGACATGACCTGGAACAGCAGCCTCGCCCCCTCGACGTCGAGCGGCACGTAGCCGAGCTCGTCGAGTACCAGCAGGTCCGCCGACAGCAGGTCGTCGAGCTCCCTGCGCAGCCTGCCGCGGTCGCGCGCGTCGGCCAGGTGCATCACGAGCTGCGCGACGGTGAAGAACCTCACGGACTTGCCGGCCCTGACGGCGGCGGCGCCGACCGCGATGGCGAGGTGGGTCTTGCCCCTGCCCGTCTTCCCGTGGAAGACGAAGTCCTGGCACGCGTCGATGAAGGCGAGCGACCTGAGGTCGGCCTCCCCGTAGCCGCCGGGGAACGAGACCTGGGAGAAGTCGTAGCCGTCGAGCGACTTGGCCGCGGGGAACCTCGCCCTGCGCATCCTCCTCTCCAGCTGGTTGGCGGCCCTGACCTCCATCTGCCTGGCCAGCAGGCCCTCGACCGCCCTCATCTCGGGGAGCGTCGCCTCCTCGCAGAACTCGTCGACGACGCTGTTCGAGAACAGCATCGAGCGCGCCTTGCCCCTCAGCGAGGACTCGAGCAGGCGCCTGTCGGGGCATGCGGCCCTGGCCATCTACGCCACCCCCATGAAGCCGTCGTAGACGCCGAGGTCCACGGGCTCGTCGTAGGTGACGGTCCCCGTGGCGGCGCGCGCCGCGCTGACGGCGACCGACGCCTCGTCGATGCGGCCGGTCGCCTCGTAGGCGAGGCGCACCGCCTGCAGCGTGGCCTCCCATCCGGAGGTGGCCGCCTGGTCGCGCATCACCCTCAGCTCGGCCTTCAGGCCCGCCCTGTCCAGTGAGTCCATATGCTCCCTGAGCTCGTCGGGGAGCGCCTCCCTCACCCTGCTGTTCTCCCAGCCGCCGGCGTTCCACGCCAGCAGGGCGAGCTGCGAGGCGGGGTCGGACGTGTCGGTCGGGGCGCTGCCGTAGGCCCTGGGGTGCTCGCAGACGAGCTCGCCGCTGTCGGGGTCGTAGACGCTCACGGTCGTCGCCCGCAGGCCGACCGTGAGCCTGCGGCGCGAGAGCGACGGGTGCGTGGAGTAGAGGTGGCGGCCCCTCTCGCCGACCGAGACCTTGCCCTTCTTGTCGGCGGTGCGAGAGACGTAGGTGACGCAGTCGAGGGGCTTGGCCGGCAGCCCGAGCATCGCCAGCCTGTCGGCCTCGAAGAGATCGAGCTCGCGCTNTGTTAGCGCTAATCTAAAATTGACCACTTTCGCAAACGCATCTCGCCGAATGCGCTAATGCGCTTTCGCCGACCCCGCTAACGTACTTTCACCAACTGCGCTAACGGAACTATGCTCCGATCGGGTATCCGACCCGGGAGGAGCGGGATATGGAGCGAAACGTAATGGGAGAGCTGAACGTCTACAGGGGGTCCGGCGCGAAGCCGAACTTCAGTGAGATCGCGAGGAGGCACGGCATGGACCGGCACACGGTCGCCAAGTACTGGCGGGAGGGCGAGTCCGCCGCCGACGGGAGGTCCGCGAGGGGCAGCGCCTTCGACCCGCTCGAGGAGGTGATCCGCTCGAAGGCCCAGCTGCCCGGGATGACCAAGATGGCCGTCTACGCGTTCCTGCGCGAGGGCCGCGGGGAGGGGCTGCCCGGGTACGGCGCCTTCACCGCGTGGTGCCGAGCGCACGACGTGCCCTTCGGGGGCGCGGGCGGCCGCGAGCCGCACCCGCGGTTCGAGACGCCCCCGGGCAGGCAGCTGCAGTTCGACTGGAAGGAGGGCATGAGGCTCGTCGACTCGGAGGGCGAGGTCTTCGAGTTCAGCGTGTTCACCGCGACGCTCGGCTACTCCCGGAAGCACCGCTTCATACCGGTCAGGAGCCGCACGCTCGACGACCTGCTGTCCTGCCTGCTCGCCACCTTCACCCGCCTCGGCGGCGTCCCGGAGGAGTGCATCACGGACAACATGTCGTGCCTGGTGACCGTCTCGGGCCGCAGGAGGACCAGGCAGGAGAGGGCGTGGCGGTTCGCGCGGGAGGCCGGCTTCGAGCTCAGGCTCTGCGCGCCGCGCTCGCCGCAGACCAAAGGCAAGGACGAGTCGGCCAACCGCTTCCTGAACCGCCTGCTCGCCTACGGCGGCGAGTTCACCGGGTGGAGCGGCCTCGCCGAGGCGGTGGCCCGGGTCGAGGCCCAGGCCAACTCGGAGCCGAACCGCACCACCGGCCTGCCGCCCGACGCGCTGTTCATGCGGGAGAAGGAGAGCCTGCGGCCCATCGGGAACCTCCGGCTCCTCGAGTCGATGGTGGGCGACGTGAGCGTCCAGACCGTCCCGCCGACCATGCTCGTCAGGGCCGTCGGCAGGGAGTGGTCCGTGCCCAGGCGCTGCATCGGCCGGCGCGTGAGCGTCGTGGCGATGCCCGGCGGCCAGGTCGTGGTGAGGATGGCCGGCGAGGAGGTCGCCGTCCACGACGCCGCGTCCGGGCCGTCGAGGCCCATCAACTACGACCCCGACCACTACGGGCAGGCCCTCGAGGGGAAGCGGGGCCTGGCCGACGCGGACATCGCCGAGGCCGCGCGCGCCAACCTCGCGCTGCTCGACTCGCTCGGAGGGGCGTGATGGGCGCCGTCGCGGAGGGCAGCCCCTCGATCAGGGCGCAGGCGAACCTCTCCGCGCTCGGGCTGCACGAGATGGCGGCGTCCCTGCCCGACTACGTGAGGATGGTCGCCGCGGGCGAGCGGGGCTTCGCCTCCGCCCTCGAGGAGATGACGCGCGTCGAGGTCGCCGCCCGGGAGGTCAGGATCACCAACCAGCGCATACGGTCGTCGGGGTTCCCCTACGTCAAGGGGCTGGCGGACTTCGACTGGGACTTCCAGCCGTCGGTCCCGCGCGCCGAGATCGAGGAGCTCGCGACCCTGAGATTCGTCGAGCGGGCCGAGAACGTCCTGCTCGTGGGGAGCCCCGGCGTGGGCAAGACGCACCTCGCCGTCGCGCTGGGCATCGAGGCCGTCAGGGCGGGGCGCGAGGTCAGGTTCGTGGACTGCGCCCGGCTCGTCGAGGACCTGGAGGACGCCTCGTCGCGCGGCATCCTCAAGAAGAGGCTCAAGTACTACGCCCACTCGAGGCTGCTGATCATCGACGAGCTCGGCTACCTCGACGTCGGCAGCGCGGGCGCGGACCTGCTGTTCCAGCTGATATCGACGCGCTACGAGCAGCGCTCGACGATCATCACCACCAACGTGGGGATCAGCGGCTGGGGCAGGGTGTTCGGGGACGACGTGGCGGCGAGCGCGATCGCGGACAGGGTGTGCCACCACTGCCACCTGGTCAAGATAACCGGCAGGTCCTACAGGCTGAAGGACCTGCCGAGGGACGGGCCCGTCAAGCCGTGACCGGAATCGGTGAAAATACGTTAGCGCAACCGGTGAAACCGCCTTTGCGCGAACGGTGCGCCTGTTTAGCGAAACTGGTGAAAAATAGATTGACGCTAACANGCCCTGGGGTGCTCGCAGACGAGCTCGCCGCTGTCGGGGTCGTAGACGCTCACGGTCGTCGCCCGCAGGCCGACCGTGAGCCTGCGGCGCGAGAGCGACGGGTGCGTGGAGTAGAGGTGGCGGCCCCTCTCGCCGACCGAGACCTTGCCCTTCTTGTCGGCGGTGCGAGAGACGTAGGTGACGCAGTCGAGGGGCTTGGCCGGCAGCCCGAGCATCGCCAGCCTGTCGGCCTCGAAGAGATCGAGCTCGCGCTCGCCCTTTATCCAGTGGGGCTTGTCGGACATGGCGAGGCTGCGCTCGAGCAGCCTGCGGTTGAAGGCGCCGGCGTCCCACAGCTGGGGGACGGGGACGAAGAGGTTGCGGCGCACGCAGCCCACCTTGTTCTCGACGCTGCCCTTCTCGTTGCCCGAGCGGGGGTTGCAGAACCTGAAGCGGAAGCCGTAGTGGGCGCTGCAGGCGGCGAACAGCTCGGTCGTCCGGACCCCGCCGCCGACGCGGCGGCCGACGCCGGTCGCGTTGTCGAAGACGATCTTGGTCGGCACGCCGCCGACGTGCTCGAAGACGTTGCGCAGGGCCTGGCAGACGCACTCCGACGTCTCGCCCGGGAAGACCTGGGCCAGCCCGACGTTGGAGTACGGGAACGTCATCACGAAGAAGCTCAGCGTGGTCCGCATCCCCCTCACGTAGAAGTCGGCCTCGCCGAAGTCGGCCTGCGCCTCGCCGGGGCCCCAGACGAGGTCGAGGTACTGGGCGTCGGCCGCCTCCGCCGAGCGGCGGGCCCTAATCTCCCTGACGCACCGCTCCACGGTGCTGACGGAGACGTCGGCGCCGCACTCGGAGACGAGCCTGTCGTGGACGCGCTTCGCGGTATGGCGCTGCTTGCGTCCGCTGCGCATGTCGTCGTCGAGCCAGGACTCGATCAGGGGCCTGTACGGGTCGAGCTTTGAGCCCTGCGCCCGCCTCGCGGGCGGCTCGGGGCTGAAGTCGTCCATGTCGCGGTACTTGTAGACGGTGTCCCGGCTCACGCCGGTCTTGCGCGCGATCTCGGCGACGCTGTCCCCCTGCCGCCACAGCAGGCGTATAGAATTCTTATCGGTCATGCTGATCATTTCCTCTCCGGGCCTCCTTTGGTAGATACGAAGCACCACCAAGATAGCCCTGCGATCTGGTCAGCATGCCCCTTGCGGGAAGTGTCGACTTTATGCTGCCGTTTTTGTCGATTTAGATGTTACGGAATACA
>NZ_WWSL01000054.1:0-2264 GCF_009875845.1 Collinsella sp. BIOML-A6 | reverse complement strand
GCCAGAGCATGGGGGGCACGCCCGGTCCCGTTCCGAACCCGGAAGCTAAGCCCCATCGCGCCGAGAGTACTGCGGGGCCAGCCCGTGGGAGGCCAGGGCGCCGCTGACCGGTGGACGGCACCGAGCCGTGCATGGAACTGAAGAAGGGGGAGGCCTCGCGGCCTCCCCCTTTTTTCGTTTACGGGCAACATTCCTTATGCAATTAAACCAATTTAATCATCCACCGCTGAATATAGACGTTCACCGTTCTGTGGCCGGTTCTCTGTTCTCAATGGACTAATATTTGCTTTAGCGCCCTGATGCGCTTGTCCTGTTTTACACGGGTCGTTTTATTGATTGTGACGGAAGGACTCACATGGCAGATGTTCATGAGCTGCTTGATACTTGGATTGCCAATGTCAAGGACGAGGAGCTCCTCGCTGAGCTCAACACGATGAAGGAGCAGGGTGATGAGGACGCCATCACCGACGCTTTCTTCCAGGATCTCGCCTTCGGTACTGCCGGTCTTCGCGGCACTATCGGTGCGGGCACTAACCGTATGAATATCTATACGGTCGGTCGTGCGACCCAGGGATTCGCTGACTACCTCAATGCGACCTTTGAGCATCCGACGGTCGCCATCGCTCGCGATAGCCGCAATAAAGGTGAGCTGTTCGTTAAGACTACGGCTGCCATTCTTGCAGCAAACGGCGTGACTGCCCTCGTGTATCCCAAGATTTCTCCTGTGCCGACGCTCTCCTGGGCCGTCCGTGATCTTAAGTGCTCCGGCGGCATTTGCATGACCGCTAGCCATAACCCAGCGCCGTATAACGGCTATAAGGCCTATGGCCCCGATGGCTGCCAGATCACCAGCGAGGCCGCCGATGCAATTTCTAAGGCTATCGCCGAGACCGATACATTCACCGGCGTGAAGTCCATGGACTTTGATGAGGCTCTTGAGCGGGGTCTGGTTAAATGGATCGACGACTCGTGCCTCGAGCGTTATTACGACGCCGTTCTCGCGCGCGGCGTGACTAACCTTTCTGCCGAGGAGATCGCTGGCGCTCCGCTTAAGCTCGTCTACACTCCGCTCAACGGCACCGGCCTCATTCCCGTTACTACGGTGCTCGAGCGCGCTGGCATCACCGATGTCACGGTTGTTCCCGAGCAGAAGGAGCCTAACGGCGATTTCCCGACCTGCCCGTATCCTAACCCCGAGATCCGTCAGGCCATGCAGAAGGGCATCGATCTCTGCGAGCAGGTTCACCCTGATTTGCTGCTTGCAACCGATCCCGACGCCGACCGTGTTGGCGTTGCCGTTAAAAATGGCGATGACTATCTGCTGCTGACCGGCAATGAGATGGGCGTTCTGCTGCTCGACTATATCTGCAAGACCCGTGCTGCCCGCGGTGAGGACCTCACTAAGAAGGTTGCCGTTACTACTATCGTTTCTTCCGCCATGGTTGACGCTCTGGCCGACGAGTACGGTTTTGAGCTTCGCCGCTGCCTGACGGGCTTCAAGTACATCGGCGACATCATTACTTCTCTTTCCGATGCTGGCGAGGTCGATCGCTTTATCTTCGGTTTCGAGGAGAGCTACGGCTATCTGGCCGGCGACCACGTGCGCGACAAGGACGCCGTGAGCACTTCGCTTCTGATTTGCCAGATGGCGCAGTATTACAAGCTCCAGGGTAAGAACCTTGCCGATGCGATGCACGAGCTGTACGAGAAGTATGGCTACTATCACAACAAGACGATTTCGCTAAGCTATCCGGGCGCTGAGGGTGCGGCAAAGATGGCCGGCATCATGGCTGGTTTGCGCGAGAACCCGCCCGCGGAGCTCGCCGGTTCCAAGATTGAGGCCGTCGTGGATTACAACATCTGCGTGAACGGCCTGCCGAAGGCTAATGTCATTGAGTTCGATCTCGAGGGTGGTAACAAGGGTATCGTCCGTCCTTCTGGCACCGAGCCCAAGATTAAGCTGTACATCTTCGCTAAGGGCGCGGATGCCGCCGAGGCTGATGCAGCACTTGACGCGATTGAGGAGTCTGGTCGCAAGCTGCTGGCATAAGGTATTTAAGAGTCTATAGCTATAGATGGGCTAAAGAGGGGATCTCGGATGCGAGGTCCTCTCCTGTTTTTAACCAGCCAGCCGAGAGTACTTATATGTGTAGGAAATGTGTACGCCCAGATTCCCGCCCACGGGGCCCCTCCGGTCTGGCAATATATCTCCTTGCCGCGCGGCCCGGTCGGACCGGATCAGCCGCGCAGGCGTGCACCTTGAG
>NZ_WWSL01000053.1:0-2449 GCF_009875845.1 Collinsella sp. BIOML-A6 | reverse complement strand
GGCTTGCCCGTATCGTAGGCAATGCGCCGAATGCTCGCCATCGAAATTTATCGATGGCCTATTTCAGACTGTAATGGGTAGCTAATTTGGGACGGGGCTTTTTTGACTACTTCGCAGCCCTGGGTAGTCAAAAATGCCCCGTCCCAAATTAGCTACCCCGGCCCCGGCGGTTGGGGAGAGTCTGCTCCGTTATAATCGCCTAAGACACTAAATGGAAACGGGACGGGAGCCATACATGCGCCAGGGTTTCGACAACGCGAAGTATATCGAGCTGCAGGCCGCTCATATTAAGGAGCGCATCTCGCAGTTTGGCGGCAAGCTGTACTTGGAGTTTGGCGGCAAGCTGTTTGACGACTATCACGCGAGCCGCGTGCTGCCGGGTTTTGAGCCGGACAGCAAGTTTCGCATGCTCAAGAGCATTGCCGACGACGTCGAGGTCATCATCGCCATTAACGCGAACCACATCGAGAAGAACAAGGCTCGCGGTGACCTGGGCATTACCTATGACGAGGACGTTTTGCGCCTGGTCGACCTGTTCCGCGGCAACGGTTTTGCTGTCGCGGCCGTGGTCATCACCCAGTACGCCGGCCAGCCCGCCGCCGATGTGTTTCGCAATCGCCTGAACGCGCTCGGCATTCCCGCCAAGTTGCACTATCCCATCGAGGGCTATCCACACGATGTCGATCTGATCGTGTCCGACGACGGCTATGGCAAGAACGAGTTTGTCGAGACCACCCGTCCACTTGTCGTGGTCACCGCTCCCGGCCCCGGCTCGGGCAAGCTCGCCACCTGCCTGTCTCAGCTCTATCACGAGCACAAGCACGGCACCGCCGCTGGCTACGCCAAGTTCGAGACGTTCCCGGTCTGGAACCTGCCCCTCACGCATCCGGTCAACATCGCCTATGAGGCCGCCACGGCCGACCTCGACGATGCCAATATCATCGACTCCTTCCACTTGGAGGCCTACAACAAGACCACGGTCAACTACAACCGTGACGTCGAGGCTTTCCCAGTGGTCCGTGCCCTGATGGAAAAGATTCTGGGGGAGAGCCCCTACCAGAGTCCCACCGACATGGGTGTAAATATGGTCGGCTTTGCCATCACCGATGACGATGCCTGTCGCGATGCCTCCAAGATGGAGATCGTCCGCCGCTACTTTGCTGCGGTCGAGGCCGTGCGCCGCACCGGTGTGGGCGATGAGCAGGTTGATCGTCTCAAGCTCATTATGAAGAAGGCCGGTATCGACAAGAATTATTCGCCGGCACGCTCGGCCGCCCTTACCAGGGAGCAGCTGACGGGTAGCCCCGTAGGCGCCATGGTCATGCCCGACGGCTCCGTGGTGACCGGCAAGACTTCCACACGCCTGGGCGCCGCGAGCTCGCTCATCATGAATGCGCTTAAGCATGTCTCGGGCGTTGACCTTGAGCTCGAGGTTATTAGCGATGAGGCGATCGAGCCTATCAGCAAGCTCAAGACACATTTCCTGGGTAGCAAGAACCCGCGCCTGCACACCGACGAGACGCTTATGGCGCTCTCGATCACCTCGGCAACGAGCGAGACGGCGGCCCGCGTCCTTTCGGGCCTGGAGCAGCTGCGCGGCTGCGATGCCTTCTTTAGCGTGATCATCTCGCCGACGGACGAGACGGTGTTGCGCAAGTTGGGCATCAACGTGTGCTGCGAGCCCAAGTTCGAGCGCCACGGTTTCTTCCACCGCTAAGCCTGGATAAATTGGCCTGAAAGGGGCACATCGGGTATACATTCGGTGTGCCCCTTTTATCAACAAAGTTACCGTTTAACCTAAAAATAGCCCGTTTACCTGCCTATAAGCGATTTGGGCGGTATACAATAACCCTAATTGTATCATCCTTATGCGGGGATGCCGCATGATGGATGTTGCCGGCCATCATGGGGTGTGCCGGTCGCGCACGGTGCAAGTGATGTCCGTGCTCGGTTTGAGGAGGCTGCCATGGCTGGCAAGGGTCGTGCGAGTGTCAACGATATGAAGCGTGTCGAGGTGCAGGTGCTGATGGAGATTGCACGGCAGTCCGAAGACAACGGCGGACTTTATGGCTTTTCGCGCAAGACGCTTGCCGAGCGCGTGGGGGTGTCTCCGTATCGCGCCCGCGCGGCAATTGAACGCTTGGAATCCGAAGACATCATTGAGGTCGTCTCGCGCTACAGCGACGACGGCGGCCAGCTCGCAAATGGCATTTGTCTCACGGAGCGTGGCGAGTGGTATCTAGAGGGCATCCGTGCCGGTATGCTCGTGCAGGACTTGATCAAGGACGAAGTCACCGATCGATAACAGCGCGCACTCATAGGGGAAACGCCGTCTGGGCAACCGGACGGCGTTTTGTTTCGAGATGGAGAAAGGTTGATTTCCGATCTCAGCCGAACACATTGAGCAAATAGGCCGTTCCCGCAGTTAGCCGAACGCCCCCGCGGCCCC